>JAITKS010000248.1 GCA_031278315.1 Planctomycetaceae bacterium
CGAGGTGGGACTTTTACCCGCCCCGATGGGGCGGGCGATTCAGTAAAAAATCCTGTTGCCCTTTCAGGGCGATTCTAGTTTTATACGTGAACGGTCACCTTTTTCGTTACAAAAAATAAAAACGAATTTTAAAGGACAATGAGTATATTACTACATATTACTATTATTCATGTTTTTTGTTACATAAATTCAAATATTTCGATTAATCAATATCTGTATATTTCGGGCTTGAACGGGCCGTCAATTGGAATACCAAGATAATCTGATTGTTTCTTTGTCAGTTTTGTCAATTTTACGCCAATCTGTTCTAGATGTAATCTTGCGACTTCTTCATCTAATAATTTCGGCAGAACATGGACACCAATTGGATATTTGTTTTCTTCAGTCCACAAAGCGATTTGTGCCAGCGTCTGATTCGTAAAAGAGTTCGACATAACAAACGACGGATGCCCCGTTGCACAACCGAGATTTACTAATCTGCCCTCAGCTAACAAAAGTATCGAATTGCCATTCGGGAACGTATAACGATCGACAAGCGGTTTGATCTCTACTCTCTTTATTCCTGGATAATTATTCAAACCTGCGACATCGATTTCTACATCGAAATGACCGATATTACACACGATTGCATCATTTTTCATTTTTGCCATTTGGTCAACCATAATGACATCGCAACATCCTGTTGTTGTTACAAAGATATTACCAATCGATACGGCTTCTTCTAGAGTCATAACTTGGAATCCTTCCATTGCGGCCTGTAACGCACAAATTGGATCAATTTCTGTAACGATAGTTCTCGCCCCGTAAGACCTCATCGAGTGTGCGCAACCTTTACCTACATCACCGTAACCGCACACGACAACGGCTTTGCCCGCAATCATAACGTCCGTTGCACGTTTTATTCCGTCTGCCAGCGATTCACGGCAGCCGTAAAGATTATCAAATTTACTTTTCGTTACCGAATCGTTTACATTGATCGCAGGAACTTTCAACTCGCCTTTTGCAAACATTTGATAGAGGCGATGTACTCCTGTCGTTGTTTCTTCAGATACGCCTTTTACACCTTTTATGATTTCAGCGTATTGCGGTTTATGCAACAAAGCAGTCAAATCACCTCCGTCGTCGAGAATTAGATTTAACGGTTTTCCGTCTGGAAATATAACAGTTTGTTCAATGCACCAATCGAATTCGGCGTCGGTTTCACCTTTCCATGCGTAAACAGGTACGCCCGTTTTTGCGATTGCAGCGGCAGCATGATCTTGAGTTGAAAACTTGTTGCAACTGCTCCAAGTAACTTCCGCACCGAGAGCTGTCAATGTTTCGATCAGCACGGCAGTTTGAATTGTCATGTGAAGACAACCTGCGATTCTTGCACCTTTAAGAGGCTTAACCGCAGAATATTTTTTACGCAACGCCATTAGACCGGGCATTTCGTTTTCCGCAAGTAATATTTCTTTACGTCCCCATTCGGCAAGACTCAAATCGGCTGTTTTGTACGGAAATTTTGATTTCTCTATCGTCATTTTTTTCTCCTTAAATAATATCGAACACACTTTGTAATTCCGCTAATACTGAATAACCGAAATTACGATCACGCAAAAAATTTGATCATACTGCTTGATCATACTGTTTGATCATACTGTTTGATCATACTGCCTAAAAAATAATAGCCGGCTTATCAACTTGTTATAAGTAAGCCGGCAATCAGTCAGCAAGCAGTCGGTAAGCAGTCGGTAATCAGTAAATAGCAAAAATAGCAACAAAAAGTCGAGTGTGAACATCTAAAATAATTTGCCGCTTAACGCAAAACGGCAAACTCATTATCACAATAATTGTGCGGCTGCGTTTCAGAACAAGACAGAACACTATTCTCTCCACGAACTCAAACTACACACAAAACAAGTTGCGGATTGTAACCGCTAGAACAACTATTGAAAAGGGGGGATTATAAATCAGGAAATCAAAATCATTATGAAAATTCTACTGATTCTGATTACTGAAGTCTTTTTATTATCCTCTATTATTCTCTATTATTCTCATCTTATCTTTTATTATTCTCATCTTATCTTTCATATTATCCGCGTCTATTATACGGATTATTTTTTGCGAAATCTAACATGAAATTGCGCAACGTTATTACTCCTTCTTTCGGCATAGCATTATAAATAGAGGCTCTCAATCCTCCAACGCTTCGGTGCCCCGATAAAGTAATTAGACCTGCTTCTTTGGCTTCGGTTAGAAATTTTTTGTCTAATTCGTCCGATTGTAATCTAAACGGAATATTCATAATAGAACGAAATTTTTTGTCGGCATGAGTCTTATAATACTCACCTGAATCATCAATAACAGAATAGATCAACGCAGCTTTTTCTTTATTAATTTCATACATTTTTTCTAGTCCGCCGATATCGTTTAGTAACCAATCGGTAACAAGTTTTACTATATAAATTGCAAAACACGGCGGAGTATTTAACATCGATCCCGCTTCCGAAATCTTTTTGTAATTCAACAACGACGGAATATTATTTACAGAACGTTCAATTAAATCACGCCGAATAATTACGACAGTAACTCCAGCCGGACCGAGATTTTTTTGTGCACACGCATAAAGCAGTCCAAATTTTGTAATGTCTATCGGACGGCAAAATATGTCGGACGAGGCATCACAAATAAGCGGAATCTCACCCGTGTTCGGAAAAACTTGATATTGAACTCCCTCGATTGTTTCATTTGAACAGATATAAACGTATGCTGAATCGTTAGTTATATTCAGCTCATCGTCGCATGGTTTTCTGCGGTAACCGGTATCATTACCGTCCCAAGTTACTCGCGTATTGCCTAGCAACTTCGCTTCCGATAACGCCTTTTTCGACCATGTTCCCGTAACAACATAATCAGCCGTTTTGCCCGTAAGTAAATTCATAGGAATCATCGCAAATTGTAAAAGAGCTCCGCCCTGAACAAAAAGAATGTCATACGAATCGGGAATATTCAGCAACGTGCGAATATTCGCACGCGCACCATTAATGATTGGCTCAAATTCTTTCGACCGATGCGAAATCTCCATCACCGAAGCACCTACACCGGGTAAACAAAGTAACTCCTTTTGAGCACGTTCTAATACTGGAACCGGCAACACCGCCGGTCCAGATGAAAAATTGAAGAGTCGTTTAGATTCTGTCATTTTGATTTTTATAAATTAATTTTTTTGATAACGTTAATGTAAAAGTTTCTTACAGATTATACTCATCGTACTATGAATTTCATCGGCTTAAAAACGTATTCAGTAAAACCCGCTTTCAAATAAATAAGCAAATAATAAACAAGCAAGCAAGCGAATCAAATCAAATCGAAAATTCAAGTATGAGTCGTTTAAAAATGCTTTAACTAAAATTCAATTGTCCAAATGCGAATTGTCGAAACCGCTTATGTTTGATTATCTGTTGAAAGCAAGTTTGTAACCGTTTACGCTAATAATCTCAAGGATTAGAATTTTACGTAATGAAATTAAAATTCAAGAAATCATTTTGCGAAATTTCGTAATAATTTATCTTTTGAATCAGAATACGCAAGAGGGTACATCTAATAATTATTTTGTAATATATATCAATTACACTTTAAAATTCGTTTTTTAGTAATATATCAGCGGAAAATTTTTTTTATTAACCACAGAGAACACAGAGAACACAGAGGACACAGAGGAAGAATATTTTGTAATTTTAGATTTTAAATTTAAGTGAATTACTAAAAAATATTTTAGCTGGGAACGCAGGCGTCCCGCCTGCATCTTTTTGTACAAAAAACGCCTAAAGATGCGGTCGAGACGA
>JAITKS010000418.1 GCA_031278315.1 Planctomycetaceae bacterium
GTAAGCATACGAACCAAACAAATAAATTCGTTCCGCAGATATTGTGTTGATAATGATATCTTTAATCGTCTTGATTTCTTCCCGAACATACGGTTCTAATCTTGTCAATGCCGGAATCATATCAAAACGATTTGTTGTTTCGTTACTTTTATTCATCTTTGTAGGTTCTTTGTAACCGTTCACGAAAATTTTTATTTTGTGAACGTTCATGTTTTATTTTTTGTAATATATCAGTGGAATTTTTTTTTGTAACTGTCTATTTTGACATTGTTGTTTTTAATTTATTTTTAATACGAAACACACGAAAGCACACGAAAAACATGAAAGTTTTTTTTGATAATTTTTGTGTATTTCGTGTAAAAAATAAACAGATATATTTTTTCAATGATTATGGTGTTTATTTTCGTCAATCTTATTTTTACCTCATTTTCAAAACAAAACAACCTCAGTAGTAATGAATCTCTCTCGAAACTGATCTTACTTACCGGTCAAGTGCAAAGGTTCGGGGGACATTTTTTTCCGGCGGGTTTGCGGTACATTGATTGACATATTATCATTGAGTATTCGTCTCAATTTCATGTTCACCCGAACCTGATTAGCAAGTGGAAGGCACATCTTCTTGATAAGATGGAAATCCTTTTTCATGACGGCCGCCGGAAGAATCCGAATGACAACGTTGACATCAACAAGTTATATTCCCAAATAGATCGCATCGAAATGGAAAACGATTTTTTGAAAAAAATATCTGCCGAAATTAGTTGATATTCGTTATGTTATTGATCCCGCCGCTTCACGTTTGAGTTTACGCCGTCAATGCCGTCAATGTCATATCTCAACTGTTGTCGGTCAACATTTTATTACACTCCGATTCCAGTTACATCGGCAGAGCTTGACTTGATGGAGGTTGTTAAAAAGTTTCATTTTGAGTATCTGCTCCTTGAGACACGAATCATAAATTTGAAATTAAAAATTCTAATATATGCATCGTGTTATGAAATTCGGCGAATACAAAGGCGTATTCAATAAAATCTGCTTTCCGATAAGAAATCAGACAGCTCTAATCAAAAATTCAAATGAAAGCAGCTTGTAACTACGAGAATTTATAGTAACTTGGAATTTTATTTCATAAAGGGAATTTCTTATGTGTAGGGGACTTGTTAGTCGATATTATTGTAATATAATATGCGGCAAAATCGCGTATGTTAATACATATTCAAATAACAAATCTACATTTTAAACTTATCTAACTTGAATTTTGTTTAGAAACACATGACCGCTTATCAGAAAGCAAGTTTTACTGAATAAGCCTTTATTCCGCAAAAATTCATTGTACAACCATAATACAACTCTCATAACCAATTTAATAAAATGACAACATTACTAATAAATAAAAACAACTCTACAAAAAAGAATAAAAATACCACTGTTATAAAAAAGTCTGGTAGAGTATCAGATTCTATATCTGTAGTACCGGCTGCGGCATTAGAAGAAGCTCCTATTTGGTTTCGTAGATTTGAAACCAATATAAATATAAGATTAGATTATATAGAAACCGAAGTAAAAGAATTAAAAGAAGATGTCGGAACATTAAAAGAAGATGTAACAATATTAAAAGAAGACGTCGGAACATTAAAAGAAGATGTAAAAATATTAAAAGAAGACGTCGGAACATTAAAAGAAGATGTAACAATATTAAAAGAAGACGTCGGAACATTAAAAGAAGACGTAAAAATATTAAAAGAAGACGTCGGAACATTAAAAGAAGATGTAAAAATATTAAAAGAAGACGTCGATACATTAAAAGAAGATGTAAAAATATTAAAAGAGGATGTCGATACATTAAAAGAAGACGTAAAAATATTAAAAGAAGATGTTGATACATTAAAAGAAGACGTAAAAATATTAAAAGAAGATGTCGGAATATTAAAAGAAGATGTAGAAACATTAAAGAATGATGTAGGGACGTTAAAAGAAAACGTAGAAAATCTTAATATACGTGTAGGCAGTATAGAGAATACAATGGGTGTGTTTTCTGTGAGTTTTATTCATCCGCATCTTTACAAGTTATTTAAAAAACACGGCTATAATCTGAAAAAGAGTAAAACTCAGGCTCGTTACAAAGTGCGAAAAAACAATAAAACCTCGACAAGTGACGATGATTTATTAGGTGATGTCGATATCTTACTCAACGATAATGGAAATTATATAGCAGTTGAAGTAAAAACAAGAATACATCGAAATCATGTCGGCAAGTTTAAGCATTTCTTGAGTCGAGTGCGTGATCAATTAAAAACAGACGATTCTCAATTTAAATCTCTTGTAGGTGCAATGGCTTCTATGACTGGTTCAGAAAGACATATCAGGAGAATTGTAGCGGAAAAAATGTATCCAATTATATATGACGGATTAGGCGTAAAAATTGAATTACCTGAAAAATTTAAACCGGAAGAATATAAATGAAATAATGACAAAATTTGTAATATTTGTAATATTTCAGCTGAATATTTTTAATCTGCTCTTACTTAAAATTTTCGGTTCGAGCTGCTTGATTACCTAAAATGGAATGCAGACTTTTTAATCAATAATTTTGATTGAATCGCCGAAAATCATAAAATCATAATACGATGTGTATAGTAATATAGTAATAATGACAAACTACTGTTTCGTGATTGACAAATATTATGATGTTCTGATTAATTTGGTCTGATGTAGGTGATGCGGGTGATCTATTTTGTTGAAATTACGATTGTTGTAATTTCATGTAACAGCAACAATACGTTATAGGTGAGAATAAAAAATACGTTTAGTTAGTTTTTTGTTTATTGGTTTATTTTGTTTTATGGGGTTGGGATTGGTTTTTTCGCAGGAATTACCGGCGTTAATTGGTGATGGTATCGCTGATGATACTGCGGCAATTCAATCGCGGCTTGATTCGGGGAAAAAATTTATTTACCTGAACCTATAAAAAATTATGTAATCAAAAGGTCATTGGTGATTCATTCGAATCAGACTTTAAAACTTGATCCGCAAACTGTTATTCGTCTTGCGGACAACTCTTGTGATTACATGCTCACAAACGGTCAAACGGCGGCTGCTGAAGGTAACAAAAATATTCAGGTTATCGGCGGAATTTGGGATGGAAATAATTTGTATCAAACTTGTCCTTATCGTCAAGGCGACCGCAGTGATGGCGGTTTGAAAAAGTACATGGGCAATGTTATTTTTCTTATGAATATTGAGAATCTTCATCTTGAAGGTTTAACAATTAAAGACCCTGAAACATTTGGTATTCATCTAGCGAAAGTGAGGAAGTTTACGGTCAAAGATATTGTGTTCGATTATAATATGGAACTGGTAAATGAAGACGGGATTCATATTAAAGGTCCAAGTTGTGAAGGTTTTATTCAGAATGTCAAGGGCAACACGAATGATGACATGGTTGCGCTCAATGCGGATGATCAGCCGATGTTTGAACCGTCGCGAGGAGCAATTACCGATATTCGAATTGACGGAATTTGGGCTGACAATGGTTTTACGGCTATACGTCTTTTGTCGGCGGGCAGTCCGATAAAGCGGATTCACATTTCGAATGTATTTGGTTCGTATAGATTAAGGGGTGTTTTGTTTTCACATTTCGGGATTCACAAGGGCGAACCGCGATTATTCGAGGATATTAAAATTGATCATATTTATATTTCGAAACAACTAGAGCCAAACATAAAGCCGCAATCAAATTGGATTATGTCTCCCAAAGGGGCGGGAAAATGAAAATGGGAAACATACGCCTGAAGAATTAGCGGCTAAACCATATTTTTGGCGGGAAGAGTTACACAAAAAGAATCCAATATTTACGATTGAAGACGGAGTTACGATTGACAATTTGATCATTTCAAATTTCGTAAGGAGGGAATGGTTGACGAAAGCGAGTCCAACTTTAGCCGTAGGTAAAAATGCAGTGGTTCGGAATTTAACGTTGTGAGATATAGTTCACGAAAACAAAGCTGCTGATACTTCGTTGCCGTTTTTAAGAAATGAGGGAACGATTGAGAATCTCATTCTTGATAGTGTTCTTATTCGCGGCAATGTTAAGTCGATTGTAGGAAAGGGAAATATAAATGAAACGAAGGGAGAAATCATACAAAAGAAGTAATGTACTGTTTAGAGTAATTTCAATATCAATATCAATATCAATCGTACTATAATTTCGGCTTTTATAAAATTACAAAAGTATAAAAGTATTTTTGGGCGATTTTGTAAGTAGGCTGTTCAAACTGAAAAATCCGAGTGAGTGTTGTTTTAGTTTTAGAAGAGTATTTTATTATGGAGTTAATGGAGTTAAAAGTATAACGAAACGAGTTATAATCGTTATAATCGTTAAATTGAGTTTAATTGTATTGAAAATTTATTATTGTATTGACGTTTTTTCAAATATTAGTTTGATAAAGCCGAATGTGATAATATAATTTTCTTAATAATGGAATGTATATTTATTGTACTTGAACATTTGGTTTTCTTTTTTGTGAGTGAACGGGAGCGGGTGATGGGCAGATGAGAGCAAGTGAGAGTAATTTAAAATATACAAAATTGTGTATGGAATAATTGGATCAAAAATTTTCGTTACTGAAATATTTGGTAGTAACAGCAATAAGCGATGTCATATTTTCAACCGTTAATTACGACAGCTTTTTCTAATTATGGACTATTACGTAGTTCGTATGTGTACCGTGATTCTGATATTACGGTCGGTAGTGTTACGGGTAAGCAGGTTAATGATTCTAATAAAATAAACGAGGAATCAAAGCTACAAAAAAATAATTCAACCAATGATTCTGATTCTGGAAAAGTAAAATCTGCTTTCGGTGATGTTCTTGATATTTCTGATGAAGGAAAAATCGCATTTGAATTGTTAAGTGGAAATTCTAAAGCTGACAGTAATTCGTCGAGTAAAGTTGTATCGGAAGAAACGGATCAAGGTGATTCAAAAGCAAGCAGCAGTGTTGAGACGAAAGATACTAAAATCAAGGTTGAGAACTCTTCGGCGAATAAATCTGATAGGGTAAGTAGTGCGAAAGAAGAAGCGGAAGTGCAAATTCAAAATTCAGAAACAAGCCAAGAGTTGACGAAAGAAGAGCAAGAACAAGTTAGCGAATTAAAAGAGCGTGATGCTGAAGTTCGTCAACATGAGGCGGCTCATTTAGCTGTTGCTGGTCAATATGCGCAGGGCGGAGCACAATATACGTATCAGACTGGTCCAGATGGTAAAAAATATGCAATTGGCGGTTCTGTTTCGATTGATGTAAGTGAAGTCGAAGGTGATCCGGAAGCGACTATTGCGAAAATGCAGCAAGTTGCAGCCGCTGCAACTGCTCCGGCTGAACCGTCGAGTCAAGACTTAAAAGTCGCTGCCGCAGCAAGACGTACTGAAGCGAAAGCAAGAATTGAACTCGCACAAAGTAATGCAGAAAACGCAATGAATACCGGCAATCAATCAGATGAATCTGAAGAGTCGGAAGAGTCAGAAAATAGCGGTAATATATTTTCGCAATCGGTTAAAAATTCGGTTCAAAGTAAAAACAGTTCTAATCAAGCGGTTGCGATTAATGTTGCAAAATCTGTTGTTTCGTCTGCATACGCAAGTACAAGTACGTTATCTAGCAATGCAACATTTGTTAATAGAGTAAATATCTATGTATAAATTTGTTATATTTTAAGTTGTTCTTATTTAAATTTTCGGTTTGATTTATCTGATCTAATTGTAATTCGGGGTCAGGTTTTTTATGAATAGATTTTGTGATACCGAAATTCACAGTACGATGTGTATAATCGAAGTCAGTAGTGATGAGTTAGCGGTGATACTCTTCAAAATAATTTGGCAGAATTATTCACAGAACTACACTAACTAACTAACTAAACTAACTAACAGAATAAAAATGTTACGCAGAGATTTTTTGAAAACAGCGGCGGCGATTGGTGCCGCTGCTTCGAGTGTATCGAGTGTATCGACGATTTTACATGCTGAAAGTGCCGATGATTATATAAAACCGAAATTACAATTTACTGATAATGGTACTTTTAAAATTGCACAGATCACAGATACACATTATCGTAACGATAAAGATTTCGCAAGGGAATCGATAAAGTTGATCGCTGAAACTATTGAAGCTGAAAAACCGCAATTAGTCGTTTATACTGGAGACATAGTTGTAAGTGTGAATATCTATAAGGGTTGGGACGATATTCTGTCGCCTTGTATTGAAAGTAAAACGCCGTGGGCTGTTGTGCTTGGTAATCATGATGATGAAGCAAAGGTCAGCCGCAAACAAATTATTGATCATATCAAGGGCAAACCTTTTAGTGTTACTGAACCTGGACCAGAAAACATCAAAGGTTGCGGAAATTATGTATTACCGATTTTTGACGGTAACAAAACGGCTTTTCTGATTTATTGTATGGATTCTAATGCTTATAGTCCAATTAAAAATTTACGCGGTTATGATTGGTTTGATAGGAGTCAGATTGAATGGTATAAATCGCAGAGTATTGAATACACGAAAAATAACGAAAACAAACCTTTACCTGCTTTAGCTTTTTTTCATATTCCGTTAAATGAGTATGCGGAAATGATTCATTTTAAGAATAAAATTATTGGTGAAAGAAATGAGAACGAGTGTTGTGGTTTAGTCAATTCGGGAATGTTTCTAGCGATGCTCGAAAGCCGTGATATTATGGGAATATTTGTCGGACATGATCATGTAAACGATTATGTCGGACTTCGGCATGGTATTGCTTTGGGATATGGCAGATTTTCAGGAACAAAAACTACATACGTCAAGGAACCGCATGGTTCGAGAATTATTGAAATAAACAATTCAGGAAAGCGGACTTTTGTTACTTGGATAAGATTACGCAATGGAGAAATTATCCATAAAGCTGAAATACCAAAAGATTTCCAATCGCCGACAGTTTCAAATTAAGTGTAAACGTTAGTATATTCATTGTCATTTAAAATTCGGTTTTATTTTTTGTAACGAAAAAGATAACCAGTCCCGCAAAAAAACAATTATTCCACTGATATTTTTTTCAATTTATTAAATTTGACCGACGTTTATCATGACGTCTTCTAACTTGACATTATCATCCTCAAGAGATTGTTTGAGC
>JAITKS010000421.1 GCA_031278315.1 Planctomycetaceae bacterium
TCGCCCTGAAAGGGCAATCAGCATTAGCGTAGGGCAACGCCCTACGGAAAAAATATAACACACCAAAGCCCTGTAAGGGCGGCAGCAAAAAATTATTTATGATCTTTAGGCTTGCGCCCTTTCAGGGCGAACTCATAGACAATTTTTTGACTCAAAAACAAATTGTAGTTATTAAAAATTATTGCAACGTTTATTGACAATAGTTTAAATTAAAAAAAATAAAAACGAATTTTAAAGTAGAAAGAGTATATTACCAATATTCATCATATATCAGTGGAGGTTAATAAAGTGTCGTCCTTGCAGGACTTAATAGGTATGAGATTGATAATTCAAATTCATATTGATAAATCAATTTACTCTGTGAAACGATTTTATAATATTCCATGCTTCTTGCGGCGAGTTTGTAAAATGAAATAACTCTAAATCATTTCTTTCAATGACTCCCATTTTAACTAGATGATCAAAATTTATAACTTTCCGCCAAAAATCTTCACCGAAAATTATTATCGGTATAGGCTGCATTCTTTGAGTTTGTCTTAAAGTCAGTGCTTCGAATAATTCATCAAATGTTCCGAATCCGCCCGGACACGTTACCAATGCTTTCGCTCTCATCATAAAATGTAACTTCCGAATAGCAAAATAATGAAACTGAAAACATAACTCCGGCGAGATATACGGATTCGGTTTCTGTTCAAACGGTAACTGTATGTTCAGTCCGACCGATAATGCGCCGACATCATGAGCTCCGCGATTTGCTGCTTCCATAATCCCTGGACCGCCGCCTGTACATATCACATAATCGTGAATTACATTCTTATTAACACCGCTATTATTTTCATTTGTCCGTTCTCTCTCAAGATTCTCCTCTGAAACTATTTTTGCAAACTCTCTTGCTAATTCGTAATATTCACTCAACTCAACTGTTGCCTTTGCTCGATCTAACTCATCCCGCAACTCGGCACTATCCGGCAAACCTGAATTTTTGGCTAAAATCTCATTCAACCGCAATTGAGCTTGCTCCTTCGATACTATCCTCGCACTGCCGAAAACAATAACAGTTGAACGAATCCCTAACCGCTGCATCAATACATCCGGCTTTGCAACCTCAAGCTGTAACCGAATTGATCTCGCCGCATCACCTTTGATAAAATCCGCGTCGTGATACGCAATACGATAACTCGGTGCATCAAGTAAAAATTGAACATGCTGCAACTTATCCGCGACACGTTCAAAATCCGCCTCAAACGGAATATCAGACATCTCTCGCCTCCAAATTGAATAATTGAAATAACATTTTTTCGTAATATATCAGTGAAAATTTTTTTGCAGTCATCGTTATATTTAGTAATTTTAAGTAATAATCAAACTAGCCCTGAAAAAGCAACCGGATTATTGACTCATAATCAACGTAATGAAAAATGAACAATAATTGTTGTTAATGATAATATAATTGTGTCTTTTATTTACTGCTGTCTTTTCAGTTTTTTTGGATGTATTGTTACCCGCCTATTACTTTCATTTTATCATTTTCTTTTGACATACTTTAGTTGAATAATTAACCATTATTTTTATGAATTACTTCAGCGTATGCTTTGTAGATTAGAGCAATACTTACAGCGCCGGCGTCGAGATTTCCTTTACTTCGCTCACCGATATTTTTTGCACGTCCGAATTTTGCGAGTAATTCTTTTGTTGAATCGGCACCTTTTTGAGCTGCTTCGTAAGCTGATTGAAAGACATCTTCAATTGAGTTATTTGAATTATTTTGTGAATCCATTGCTTCAATTGCCGGTATTAAAGCGTCCATTATAGTTTTATCGCCGATTCCAGCTTTGGTTGATATTTGAACATTAGTTAGACCGGATTTGAACATTTTAATAATATCGGGCAGATCGAGTTCGTCTGAATTGACAACTCTCGACATACCGATAAAAAACGAACCTGTCAACGTACTTGTCGAGCCGCTGGCGGAAGTCATTATATCCCATCCGATAGTTTCCAATGTTTTAGCGAGATTGCCCTCTTTTTGGGAACTATCTACGGCAGCTTTCATTGCCGTGAGTATTGCTGTTCCGTGATCGCCGTCACCTGTTGCAGCGTCTAATCGATTTAATTCTTCCGCATTAGATTTGATAATTTCCAACGCAGCTGAAAGCATTTGTTGAAGTAAATGTTTCGTAAACTTCATTGTATTTTTCTGTAATAAAATAATTATGTGATTTTAATATACCGGCGGAATTTTCGTTTGAAATGAAATTGTTTATTTATCTTGCCCAATTGGTACTGTTGGCATAATTTGTTGAGCGTGAGGTATTATTCCAAGAGTATGATTGGCTTGATGAGTTTCCGCAAGTCGGGCAGCTGGAAGATGCCGAAGTTGTGTAATATGAGGTTGATGTACTGTTCCAACTGCTTGATCGTGAATTTGAGCTGTTGCATGTTGGGCAAGAGCTGCCGGATTGAACTGATTTACCGCAAGTCGGACAAGTTGATGACCGGCTGTAAGTCGAAGGCACAATCTGACTTCGGGATTGCTGTAAAACATCGGTGCTGGAGCGTCCGTAATTACTTGATGTTGTTTGTGATTGTGTGCGGCTGGAGTTATTATTACAAGCCGTGCAAATTCCTGTATAGGAGTTACTTACACTACTGCGATAAATTGTTGATGATGTTATTGCCATTTTTCTGAACTTTGTCAAATTGTTAGTATCATATCAAATTGTTAAAATTTGATTATTGTAACGAAAATACGTTTTGATTTTTTTAATTTTGGGAGACAGGAGACATAGGAGACAATTGTGAATTATTCTCATATAAAATTGAGTTGTGTATAAAAAATTCTTGAATTTAATTTTATATTTTTTGAGAGTATCGAGAGTATCGAAATAATGTGAATGCAGATATAACATGAATTTTTTTGGTATGTTATTTTCGTATTTTTCTTTTTTATCTATTTAGTCGGACAATTACGCAGCAAAGAATATTTTGAGTCCGGTAATTTTGAGTAATTAGATTGAATTTACAGCATGAAACAAATATTGTAATTGTGATAGTATAAAATTTGATTTTATTGTTAAGAGTGTCATTACCGTATCAAATGTTTTCGGTCAAATTATCTCTTTGCCGGTTGACATTAAATTAATCGTGCGAGTTTAAGGTTGTTTTAAGTTGTTTTCATTTTAATTTTTTTTGGTTTGAGTTGTCTGTTTTCTGATAGTGAGTTAAAGCGAAAAATTCAAGTAAGATTAGTTTAAAATGTATTTTATAATCTGAATTTTGGAATATTTGTAATAAAAGTAAGATTCCGTTAATTCGTTGAAAACGGATTTATCGTTAAAATTTACGCATTCAGAATCACCCTGATTTTTAGTTAGTCTTGGTACAATTTTTTTTATTATATCGGTTTTCCGATTCAATTGTGATATACCGGTATTTCGATGAATAACATGTTGGCGATAGGATTCGCTACGGTGCGTTTTTATTTCTCTCGTCAAGGACGATGACTGCAATAGGGGCGTTTGCAGCCGGATTTTGAATTTGTTAATTTCATTGACAATTAAAGAGTAGGTTGCGTCACTTGTCCAAACTAATCCAACTGGAGCCGGGGTCGCTTCGCCCTGTTCACTGGGATGTTCCTTTTGGTTTCCCTTTGGTTTTGACTGTGAACCGAAAATTTATTTCGCCTTTATTAGGACAAATGTCATTAAGATCAATTTTTGTAAATCGGTAAGATCAAAATTGCCGGTTAAATAACAAAAATCGTTGATGTTGATGTTAATATCAATATATTTTGCAGGAGGCTTGATATTGGTAAATTGAATAAATTAAGGCGATCCTGAGGGACATGTAACATGAGGTTACATGTCCCTTTTTTATTTCAGTTCCATTTTGACTTCACAGAATTTTACAAAAATTCTATCTTCGGAAATTCCGATGATAGCGGTCAGCTCACGCAATTATTTTTTTAAAACACGAAACATACGAAATTACACAAAATACACGAAAATCTTATACAAACCCTTTTCGTGATTTTCGTAATTTTGTGATTTTCTTTTTTCCTTGTCATGTTTAACAATATTTCACTTGATATATTATTCAAAATGTAATCTACCGGTTTAATAAATCTTTCGATACAGGTAATTGACAAATTTTAAGCTAATTGATAAAATTATCCGCCATTAGTTATCAAAGTATGCCTTAAACATTATAACAATTATTGAAACAAATATTTGATAATGCCAAACAGAATATATGAAAATTAATAATCAATTCTTGCTTTGCCCCTGCTTAACCTTGATAACTAATTTGGCTATTTCCAATTATTAACAGTCGTTTGATTCCCATAATTTTTACCTGTTCACACTTTAATTTCAGTAACATTTCCTTGTTACTTTTTTTGTCTAATATGAAAAAATCAATAATAAACCCAAAACTAAGACAAAAATATAAAATTGATTATTGTGAGTTTTTTTCTTTTTCAAAATTTCAAAATCACGTTAGTAATAACAACGTGAAAATTAAAAACCGAAATCCATGATAAAGAACATTGTAATTGCCGATGATTCAGCTTTGGCTCGTATGTTTATTCGACGCTGTTTGGAAATTGCCGGTCTAGGCGATGCTAACTTTTTCGAGGCGTCCGACGGAAACGAAGCAATTCTCCGAATGAAAGAAGTTAAAGCCGATTTGCTAGTAACCGATTTAACTATGCCAAACATGAACGGCATAGAGTTAATGCGAAAAATTTCCGTTAGCCCAAGATTAAGCGGAACTCCTGTACTCGTTGTTACAAGCGCAGGAAATACCGAACAACGAAAAGAATTGATGGAACTCGGTGTTACACGTATTCTGTCAAAACCAATTAGCCCGCCATTGCTGATTGAAGCTATTCAAGAAGTAAATGATATATTAAATGGAACAGGAATTAAATAAAATTACTAAAAATCGTAATATAATATTTCATTAATAAAAAATAAATTTGAAACCTTTGAAAAATTTCACTGATATACTCATATATTTATATTACGAAAAATCAAATTCTACTTTTGAATTACTATTTAATAACACTATTTAATAACAACAATTTGTCCTGTTTTGATTTTGTTGGTGCCGGTCGAATAATACTTTTAATACTTTTAATACTTTTTTACATTCTTTGTGTGCGTTCATTGATTTTCATTTTTTCATTCCTTGATTATTGTATAAGAAATTTAATCCGGATATTAGATTTCACTTTTTGTCCAAATAAGAACTTAATGGATATTTTGATTTATGCTTCCTAAAAATTGCGGTCAATTATTGTTTAATGCGGTACGCGAGACTTTGGAAACAATGGCATTCGCCGAAGTTGTACCCTGTTCGATTAAAGTCGGAGGTGAGGAATTTTCCCAAGCCGATGATGACTTTTCAGTAAGAAATACCTCGACAACAACTAGTAATGCCGGCTGGGAAATCGATACAAACAACACCGATAACTCTGCTATAGATAATTCTATCGGCGGAAATTCCGGCAGCTCCAGCTCAAATGAAAATCTCAATAATTGGGGCAACCCGCCGATTAATTCCAATTTATCTGTCGAAAATACAGAGCAATCGACAAACAATTCTACAGACACTTGGGACAGCTCGGATTCATGGGGTTCGCCGGACAATGGAATTTTAAATTCGTCTAATCAATTGTCTGAAAGTTCTTTCATTACGTCGAATAATATTATGAGTAATGCCGGTTCAAATGCCGTCAGCACTGATTGTCAAAACGCTAATCAATCAAATATAGCGAATCAATCAAATACCGAACATATTGCTGCTAATGCTGATACAAGCGGATGGGAAAATATCTATACCGACGAACAACAAAAAAAATCGGAAGGAGAATGGGCACCGGTAAATACTGTTGCTCCTTCACGCGACCCTTGGGGCGATTCCGAAGCCGTTGCAGCAGCACCGGCTGCTACAATGGCTCTAAAAGAAGCAGACTTCGACGATATGGTAAAACAATTCGCACCGAATGAATGGTGCTGGGCGTGCATGAAAGTAAATTCACCTGATATTCATTCCGTATGGTTTATCATAACAAAGGGATTGGCAAATGTACTAGCACGAAATATGTACGCCGGTGAAGATTTTCTTCTCGACAATCATCTTATTCGCGATTTGATCGCTGAATTGACAAATGTACTCGGCGGAAAGTTAATGTTATTGCTCGAAGAATTAGGCGGAAAATTTACATTAACCGTACCCGAAATCGGATTTGGTTTGCCGGAATTACCGGACGAAGGTTACGAAAATGCCGTGTGTAAAGTCGTTGTTGATGGAGAACATCCTGTAATTGTTGCTCTTTGTTTCAACCCAGGCGGAATAAATGCAACAGGAAATAAATAACAAAATATGACAATATAAAAGACTATATAAGACGCGGACATTTCTAATAATCATTTTGTAACTATTCTGCAGCTGTTCCGAATAGATCGTACCGAATAGTTAGTGTTTTCAACAAGACGGCTAGAACCGAAAATTTAAACGAGAGCAATTTAAAAATAATAGCCAATATTAAATATTAATTTTAATTTAAATTTTAATTATTAATTTCAAGCCGGAAATTATTCGGTTACAACTTATTTATATTTTTTTTGATTTATTTTAATCGGGTTGTTACATTCTAAATTTGAGTGAAAGGTTGTTTTTTTAATGGGATTAAATCTTGCATCAAGTCTGTTGGACTCATCGGTTTGGTATCCTGATCATACGGCGGTAATTTGCGGAGATCGCCGATTTACTTTTTTTGAACTGGAACGATGGGTTGCTAAAATAGCGGAGATTCTTGTAATTCAGGGAATGCGTATTGGTGATAAAGTAATGTTACTTGCACCGAATGTTCCTGAATTTACAGCGGCGTATTATGCGATTTTACGAGTTGGCGGTGTTGTCGTTCCGATCAACACGCTTCTGCTGCCTCATGAAATTGCCGTATTGCTTGAACATTCAGATTCAAGATATTTTATCGCTTGGCATACGCTTGCGGAGAAAGCTGCCCGCGCTTTTGAAACGGTAGATTCTTGTAATAATCTGTTTTTTATTGGTGCGAATCAGGAAGAATTATCTGAATCGATATTAGCACATCATGCTGTTAGTCCGTTGCATTATCCGAAAAAATTCGTTCTCGACGAGTTGTATAATTGTGTTACCGGCAATATCGATTATGTACAAACGTCGCCGGATGATACCGCCGTAATTTTATACACTTCGGGAACAACGGGGAAGTCTAAAGGTGTTGAGCTGACTCATTTCAACATTTTTTCAAATGCGCTTTATTCAAAAGACAAAGCGTTATATATCGGACATGAATCTGTAACAATTGCTGTCTTGCCGTTATTTCATACCTTTGGACAAACCGCAATACAAAACACGTCGATTATGGCAGGCAGCACAATGGTAATGATTCCTCAGTTTGAAGCCAAAAGAATTTTAACCGATATAGAAAAAAATCACGTTTCGTGTATTGCTGCCGTGCCGACAATGTATAATCTTTTGAATCAAGCGCAGCGTAAACATCGTTATAATGTTTCGTCGTTGCGGGTTGCAATTTCGGGCGGAGCGTCGTTACCGGCGTCGATCTTTTATGAATTCGAAAATTTATTCGGTTTCAAAATGATTGAAGGTTACGGGTTGTCTGAAACGAGTCCGATTGTTTGTGTTACACCGGCTTATGCGAAAGAAATTAAAGTCGGTTCGATAGGCACAGAGTTTTTCGGATCGCAAGCAAGAATTATGCGCAAAGACGGCAGTTTTGCCGAAGCTGGCGAAGTAGGCGAACTCGTCGTAAGAGGACATAACGTAATGAAAGGTTATTACAAAGACCCTTCCGCAACCGAAAACGCATTCTCAAACAGTTGGTTACATACAGGCGACATCGCAAAAATGGACAACGATAGATATTTTTATATCGTCGATCGAGTAAAAGATGTAATCATTCGCGCAGGAATGAATATTTATCCGCGTGAAGTTGAAGAGATATTACACAATCATCCGGCAATTTCGGAAGCGTCAGTAATTGGCATTCCAGACAATACGTTGAGTGAAAATGTTGTTGCATGTATTGCTCTTCACCCCGACGTATCAGTTACGGCAATAGAAATTCAAAGATATTGCCGTGAACGTTTAGCTACGTATAAATGTCCGAAGTTTGTTGAATTTATGCAGACTTTACCTAAAAATTCAACCGGAAAAATTTTAAAACGTGAATTACGCGAAATGCTAAAAGATAAATTTAAATAACTATTCAGAATTGACACAAATAAACAATTTATAAATTTCAGTGATACCAAATACGTGATACAAATTCGTGATACAAATTCGGTAATATATCAGTTGAATATTTGTTTTTCAAATTTTTTTTGAATTATAAATTTGAAAATAAAGTTAGTGAAAAAATGAAATTAAAACCTTTGAAAAAATTTCACAAATAGATTACAAAAAAATAAATTATTCCACTTATAAATTAATTACAAATTTCGCATAGAAATATCGCATAGAAATATCGCATAAAAATATCGCATAAAAATTACCGCATAAAAATATCGCATAAAAATATCGCATAAAAATAATCGCATAAAATTACCGCATAAAAATGTGATGCTTTGTAACGGGACAAGATTATCGAGTCATAACAACGGTAACAATATTTTTTTTCATTCCTATTTTTGGGTGAAATATTTATTAGAAAACGATGCAACAATCTAGCAAGTCATTGGACAAATGGGCAAACCGGACGATTTTTATACAGCGTCTTGGTTGGGGATTGTTGTTTGCTGTTGTGCTTTTAGGGATTGTTGTATTTTCTTATAATTTTTGGCTTGCGGTGCGTGCTGATGTCTTTGATCTGCCAACTTATTATGACCTTGATCAAACATCTGAAACATATTGGTCAGACCGAGCCGAGCGAGATATTTCATACGTTAATGAAATGAAAATTTCTGATAAACGAAAAACATCTCGTCTGCGTTTTCTTGTTAATCGTCAGTTAGGAATTGCTTCGGAGTTTGAATCGTTTTATGATCGTAACTATGCAATTTTGGCTATTGCGAAAACGCTTATAAAACACGATCTTGATATAAACATAGACAAAACTTTGCGAACATTAAATGAAACTTATGAATCTTATTCGATTCGTGCGAGAATATACATTTCGATTGCATTGTTACAAATACGTCATAAGAATCTTAACGGTGCGATGAGTGCATATTACGAGTACAAACGTATTGTCAATCATGCAGATTTGAAACTTGATTCTGTAGAAAATGAGGAATCGTTTATTGGTGCGGTTACGATTTTATATCTTGCACAAAACATAGAAGAACTTTCAGATTTATTTCGGATTCAAATTGAATTTTCACGCCGTATCAATTCGAGTCAGCGAATGCGGGCGTATCGGATAATTGCAGTAGAACAGGCGAGAACAGGCAACTTTTTACCGAATTCTTTTAACACGCTTATGATGATTTATGATCCAGTTGAAATTTCTCGTGCTGTTCAACTTATTGTTACGTATGTTGCAAGACCGCCGAAAATTGAACCTATCGAGCCGCAATTTCCTATCCCGCGAAGTAATGGACCTTGGGACACAATTAGAAGTACGCTTGTTGTACGTAACACAATTGATAATATTTTACGAATTATTATTAAAGAAATACCCGAAATCGATCAACAGCAAAGTGTATTAAAACGGATCGCAGGTTCGATTTTAATGTGTGATCCGGAAGTATATAAAATTTTTCGCAGCGCAATTAATGAAATGCAAAGTTTAGACGACGCTGTTAAAATTTCTGTTTTAAAACTTCTTGATAATCCTGTATCGGATAAGATTCGTGCGGAGTTAAAAATGCCGTCGAGACCGAAAAAAAAAGGTAAAAATAACGGCGAAGGAATACATGAAATCGATCCGGCAAGACATGATTGGGTCAACGACAAAGATGCTCTCGATTTACAAATTACTACGATTGATGCGGACACTCTAAAAAGTATTGACATACGGCAATATTCACGTATTTTGTCGATTTCGGCAGCAGCGTATCTTCAAGTAAATCGGGCGGAAGATGCAGCTGCCGTTTTACGCAAAGCATTTACAATCGCAATGAACCAACCAGATCAAGCCGAAAAAACACGAGCTTTAATCACCATTGCAGAGTTACAATTAAACGCCGGAGCTATTAAAGACGCCGTAAATACTTTAAATATATTAAAAGAAAAATTAAATACTCTCGTTCAGCCGCAAGAAAACAACAAAAGCAAAAACAACAGCAACAGTAATACTAACAACTACGAAGATTTAACTACAAATGGATTTAACAGCGGACAAATTTTGAAATTAGTTGAGCTGCAAGTTGTAGGACATTATTTTGACGACGCAATTCAAACAGCGAAATATATTCAATCGGTTTCATCACGCGATTCTGCTCTAGTGTTGATTATGAAAGAGTTGATAAGAACAGATCAATTGGACATTGCTGTAAAAATTATTGATTCTATTTCTAATGAGACAATTCAAAACGAGTGGAAACATCGTTTGATAATTGCTCAAATGGAGTCGAAGGCGCCTATTCAGTCGGCGTATTCGATTATGCTGCCGGAAAAGAGTTTAGAGTTTATCGGCGTAACTAATCCAGCTAGTGCGGAGGGCGATGATAATATTTCGCAGTGTGTGAGTCAATTGATTCGGTTTGGTTTTTTGGAGACTGCTTTAATTACGGCGAAACGAGTTAGTGATATTAAGTTAAGATCGAGATTATTTGCTAAAGTCGGCAGGGAGTATGTTCTAATTTTTACTTCGTATTTACGGTTTGGTGAAAGGAATAAAGTTGTAAGTGAGAGGGCGTTACGTAATGCGGTAATTATTTCTGAAATAATTTTAGACAATGAGGAAAGAATAATTTTTATGTTATCGGTAGTAAATGCGGTTCTAGCGAATAAACGTTACGATAAAGATTTGTTTACGGAAATATTGGAGCAACTTTTTAAGTCGATAATGGAGAATGCCGATCGTATTGAAAAATCGAATGCGGCGGACAGAGAGAAATCGGAGGCTGATAAAAATAGCGGTGATTACAATGCCGATATAAAAAAAGACAATGGAAATAATGAATTAGTTATATCGAGTGATATATCGAATCAGTTATGGAGTGAGATTTTTTCGATGGTATTACTTGCGAGGGTAAATTGGGAGGAATTGCGCGTAGATAATAATAATAATAATAATAATCGTAATAATAACAATAATAATCGTAACAATAAAGTTATGGTTTTATGGAATGCGGAGTTAGCGGAATTATCTGAAAGGGTAATCAAGGAGTTGCGAAAAGATAAGTTATCGTTATCGAAGGGGCGCGGGCTAGTGAATGTTTTGACATCATATATTCGATGCGGACGTTTAAAGGAGGCGGAGGAGTTAGTCAAATCAGTGGAAGATTTAGCAAGTAGTTTGGCAGACAAGGGAGAAACGATTCTTATTTTAGTTGAATTGATGTCGATTTATGAGGCAGTGAATGACATAAAATCATTTGAGCGTATTCGGGACAATGTGATAGAGACAGCGGTATCATTTATTCCGCCGGATGTAGATATTAGGCAAATCAACGCGGCGTGGAGGCAGCGGGACATTGAACTTGACAGAATAATGAGAAAGTTAATTGAGTTTAACAAATGTGAGGATGTGTTGTCTAAAGTTGATAATATACATGAGCCAATAATATATGACAGAATTTTACGGGTGGTAGTTTACATTCAATTATGTCGGGGCGAGTTAAGTGAAGCCGAGTTGACAGCCAAAAAGCTTAGACTTCGTGAATATCGTTTTTCGGCGTTACGAGATGTGAGATTTATAAAAAACATAAGTGGAGGAGACATATTGGAGGAATATTTTTAGGTATATGAGTAAGAACATGTACAAATTATTTGCCCTTGTAGCTCAGGGGATAGAGCGGCGGTTTCCTAAACCGCAGGTCGTTGGTTCGAATCCAATCGGGGGTATTTAATTCTTTACAGAATAGGGAGGTATAAAAAATCGAATTTTTTTCTCAAAGATGCAAAACATCTTATATTTGTCCAATATTTGACGAACATTCTATAATGTTTTTCATAGTTTTTCATTGAAACATTTTTGAGAGTCGAGGGTCATTTTAAGAAAAAAGTTGATCATTCAGACGTAATTCCCGATAAAAAATCTATTACAAGACAACGTAAAATCTTCTAAAAACTATTCTATATATAAATTTCGCTGTCAACCTATTATTGCAAGAGAAATAAGTTTTAGCGGATAGATTGATCAAGTATAGAGAGCTTTGCATAGACATATTACCGACAACAAAACACGCATTAAAAAGAGGATATTGATCGATAAGATTTTATCGACTATATTTTTTACCTGTTCTTTGACAATTAGAAAAATCTACCCATTTGGGTAGAGAGTGATGAGACTCAAAAGATATTGAGACACGAAAAAAGTGCGAACATATTCTATTCACGTTTACTTTGACGATTTATCAAGATTGACACAGCATAATTTTTGTAACGATAAAGAAAAATAATTCATCTAACCGAATATTCGTTACAAAAATTAAGATCGCTCATGTTATCAATCCATAACGTACATTATCGGACTTTACAAGATCGCCCAAATAACTGTTACAAACGGGTCAATACAGGAACTCTATTTCACCTTTGACGGTCACGGAAGTACTAGAGCTTTAACCGAGATATTGCCGGCGCAATAGTCGAGTTGTACAGTTACGATGCCTTCGGAAACGCAATAGGTTTCGACCCATCAACCGCCAAAACCGAGTTCCTATACTCCGGCGAACAGTTCGACCCAAAGATCAACCAACAATACTTACGTCAAAGATACTACGATCCAACTACAGGACGTTTCAATAGACTAGATCCATTCTTTGGAAATATTAGTGATCCATTATCGTTACATAAGTACGCTTATGCGAGCGGTGATCCAATTAATATAATTGATCCGTATGGCTTATTTGGTGTATCTGCAAGTTTAGGTAACATTGCAATGGTTACTGCAATTGCTGGTATTAGCGCAACAACATTAGTTGGTATTCATAATTCCTTCATACATAAGGGCAATTTTCTGCCTGATGCCAATCTCATTGGCGGGAGTGTGACATTGTCAATAGAATCTAGTCGTGAAATAATGTCAAAAGTTGCTGATTATGTTCCCTACTTTGCTAGTGTAGGTTTGCCAGTAGCAATGGTTATGACTACGTTACAATCTCAGCTTGCCAGCATAAATATGTCATCGCTGTTTCGTAATAGACCTTTTCTCAAACCAATAGTAATTCCTAAAAACATTGAAAAAAACCGATAATTTCACTTATCTATTTTGTGTATTTTATCTATGCCCAAGTTAGAGAAAAGGTCTAATATATCACAAATACTCTCCGCCTCAAAAGACAATAGACCGTAAGAACAATTTATCGTTTCAATAAACAAAAAAATTACATGGTATTTTTTTGCATGTTGCCGTTACAGGACGACTACGCGGAAAAATCTAACCCACCGTATTGCAGCGGGCTAGATTATGTTACACTTGTAGGAAAATAAAACCGAAAATTACGCCAGTATATTACCGTTAGAGAAAAAGTTTAATTAGAAAAGCCTACCCAATCAGGTAGCAAGTGATGAGACTCAAGAGATATTGAGTTGCGAAAAAAGTGCGAACATATTCTATTCGCGTTTACTTTGACGATTTATCAACATTGACACATCATAATTTTTGTAACGATAAAGAAAAATAATCATATCACCGAATATTCGTTACAAAAATTAAAACAGATCATGTTATTGCCCCATAACTTACATTATCGGACTTTACAAGAT
>JAITKS010000002.1 GCA_031278315.1 Planctomycetaceae bacterium
CCTTCTTTGTTTTGAAGCAGATCCTGAATATTGTCATCGATCTCGGCTTGCTAATGTCATTGCAAATGAAACCGGATTACAACAAATTCATATTCATTATTCCCGCTGAATTTTATGACTGACATTTTTATTACTGTTAAAACATATCCAACATTGTCGAGTAAATATGACGAATTGGTCTGTACCGCAGGTATTACTGATGCGGGAAAATGGGTTCGTCTTTATCCGGTACCTTTTCGTAAACTTGATTGGGAACAACGATATGCCAAATATCAATGGCTGTCAATTCCGCTGGAACGTAACACCGCTGACATTAGACCAGAAAGTTATCGAATCAAAAATATAAATGCTATTGAACAAAAAAATAAAATATCCGATTGGAATGTGCGGCGTCAAATTATTTTGGAAAATACGCCGGTCTATACCAATATGAATCTTTTAATTGAGAAGGCAAAAAACAATGAGTTATCATTGGCAACACTAAAACCAACAAAAATCACCGATTTTATTGCGGAAGAAACTGAGCGGGATTGGTCAAAAGATAAACTTGAACACTTGATAGCCAAAACCAAACAACTCAATTTTTTTCAAACACCTGATGAAATTAAAAAAGAACTTGCTATTGTACGAAAAGTACCCTACAAATTCTCTTATCAATTCATTGATGAAACAGGAAAAGAAAGAAAGTTAATGATCGAAGATTGGGAAACAGGAATGTTGTATTGGAATTGTCTCAAATCAACTAATAATAACGAAAAAACTGCTATTGAAAAAGTCAAACAAAAGTATTTCAATGAATTTTTGAAAAAAGATATATTTTTGTTTCTTGGAACTACAAAAGAATTTCATTTTACGTCTCCCAATCCTTTTGTGATTATTGGAGTCTTTGCTCCGCCCGTTCAAAACCAAAAAACGCTATTTTAAAATTATTTGTAACTATTCATTACCCAAAAAATTTGACAAATAAAGACACAAGATATTTTGTCTCTACAGAATTTTTTTTCGGTTGTGATCTTTTTCGTTACAAAAAATACAACCGAATTTTCAACGTGAGTACAGATATTATTTTGCTAACGAACATGGTCCGCCGACACAGCCGCCGCTACAAACCATGACTTCAAGAAAATTACCATTTTGCCCGCCTTTGGCGTAAGTTTTTATTAAATTAATAGACTTGCGATCAAGACCATTTATAAATTTTTCTTCAATTTTAGGACGTTGCGGATTCTCAAATATTGCATTATCCATCTCGTGTAAAATTGCTTCAGTCACACCGCAACTTTTTGCGAAATTACGCGCATAACTCGCTGCAGGATGCTCTAACGGTTCGGCTTTTATTGATTTAATATCAATCATTTTCGCTGCTAAAATTCCGCCTAAAATTTCAAACGTAATCACATAATCAACATTCGGATCACTTTGCGCTTCCCGCCGCTTTGCAAGACACGGACCAATAAAAACCTTAACCGCATCACGAAAATTTTCTGCCGCAATTCGACCCGTAAACGCCATCGGACTCGGTGTCTCCGAAACCATCGGCGCAATTTCTGGAATATGCTTTTTTACAGTCTCTAACCACGCTGGACAACAACTGCTTGTCATCAATTTGCTGCCGTTTTTCATTCGTTCAAAAAATTCTTCTGCCTCATGCCGTGTTGTCAATTCAGCGCCAAGTGCAACTTCAATAATTTCCGAAAAACCTGCTAATTTTATTGCAGCAAAAAGTTGTTCAATCGTTCCGGGAAATTGTTCTGTAATCGACGGCGCAACCATCGCAACGATCTGTTTACCTTCTTTCATCGCTTGCAAAATTCCAACTAACTCGGAACGAATCATAATCGTACTAAAAGGACAAGTACGAAAACATTTGCCGCAATAAATACATCGTTCAAAATTTATCCGGACTCGTCCGTCATTATCTTTACCGATTGCATCAACCGGACAAGCATCCTCGCAAGGTAACGGATTACGTACAATAGCTTTATAAGGACAAACTGTCATACAACGTCCGCAATCAACACATTTCGAACGGTCAATTACGGAACGCTGATTTATAACCGCAATTGCCTTTTTCGGACAAATAGAAACACACGGACGCGCAAAACATCCTACACAAGAATTAGAAACTCGAACATGACTGTCAACACATCCCGCACACCCGACAGTACAAACAGTTAAAATCGGTTTGGTGTTATTATTACCCGCAACAGCATCGGACAAATAAGATTTCAATAACCGCGATTCATCTTCTTCCTCTTCCATACCGAATCCCATTAATGCCATCAATCGATAACGTAACATCGCGCGGTCTTTGTAAACACAACATCGATCCGCCTGATAATTTCGCGGCCGCATTTCAATAGGAATACGATCTATCGTTTCTGAAAGCCGATCTTCTAAAAAATCGCGAATAAAACGGACAATAAGTTGACGGCGCGTTTGTTCCGAATTATTCATAATTTACTATTCTCCTCTATTTAAATTTTTTTTTCGTTGTTATGTTCCAAATTCGCGTGGTGTTCAGTAACAATTTTTTTGCTGTCTCTTTTTTGTTGTCGAATGATAAAACAAAAGAATAAAAAGACCTCGAATAAAAAATTCAGATTTGTTAAATACATCGCTATTCGATCGAGAATGTTTATCTTCGTCAGACATAATAGTCATAATAGTAAATTAAAGTTAAATTTTTAGTAACTGTCTATTTTGACATTTTTTTGTTTTAATTTTTTTAACACGAAATACACAAAATACACGAAATATCATGAAAAGTTTTTTTAGATTAATTTTAGTGTCTTTCGTGTTTAAAAAATTTTGCTCGGCACAATTGTAATAGAAGTTCCCTTTAGTGAATAATATAATTCGCAACAGTTTATTATTTACTGTTTTTATTTATCTATTGTTCTACTTTTTTTCAAGTTTGACTTTATTTCGCTAATATCTATATCGGCAAAATCTCTATTTATTTTTTCTTGTACATCAATATCTTTTGTCTTTAAGACAGCAGACATATATTTTAATTTTCGTTTGAGATTTTCTAATAGGTCAGCCCATTTCATCACACAAATTTCGACATTTTTATGCTCGAAATAAAAAAACGGGTTATCTTCTTTCCCTTTAATCTGAAAAGCGGCATCACTATTAATTTCAGAACTTACTAAAAGAATTTTAAATTTTACAGTTATTGGTGTTATTGGGCTTTTTCTTATTTCAGTAGCGTATTTCATTACTTGTCCTAATTCTTTGGGACTTATTTTCACTTTGGGAGCTTTCAATTCTACAATGAGTACTTCTCTATGTTTCTCATCAATTATTCTTTCATTAAACATAAATAAATCAGTAATTGATTTTATAGATTTATCAACATTTACGATATTGTCATCTTTTTGAGAAGGTTTATAGGTCATTAGATCTTCGTGCAAACGAATCAAGTTGTTTTCAAGATTTTTATCAGAGAATAATTTTGTTGCATTGGTATATTCTTCTCCAAATATCCAAAGCATTTTTTCGAGGATTTTGTGTAATTGTTTTCTTTCTTTAATATTTTTTGCAATATCAGAATAGACCAATCTTTCAATAAATTCTAAGTCTTCTACTTTACTCGCAACTTTATCAGAAAATTCTATAATATTTTCTAATTCTGTTTTTTCTAGTAAGTTTGAAAATTGTACAACAGCTTTGTTATTGAGTTTCAGGATGTTTCTTAAAATTGCATCTAATTCACCATTAGAAATTGTTCTATCGATAAGCAGATAAACAACTTCTCTGAGTTTATTTTTTTCTTGCAGCAAATTGTATTCACATTCAACTAAAAAAGCCAACTTATCAAATACAAAAATTTTAGACTGCGAACTTGCTTTTTCCTTATAAGGATAGTAATCATCTTTTTTAAGTTTATCTATAAAATTATCAAATTCTTGATTTTTTTCCTTAAAGAACTCATTTAACGTATCTTTAATAAATGTTTGATAATGTTTTACATTTTCATCTAATCCATCGATATAAATATTTCTGTACATATCAGAATATAAGGTATCACAAGAAATATAAATAAACCAACTACCGATTTTAGGGCTAAGCCGCTCGGCTTCATATTCAAATTCAGCAGCAATTGTTGGTATTCCGGCATTGCGGGCAGTTAAGAATACTTTACGAGTATCGGTGAGATTTTTAATTTGAAAAAAATCAAATTTTACTTTGTGATATTTCTTTTTTTTATCTGTGTATGGAATCGTTTTAATGATCGGATCGCCGATAACAAAGTGATCCAAATTTATTTGGATTCCGTTAATATAGATTTCTATTTCTTTGTTGAATATTTTTAATGGATAGCGTTCAAAAATTGCATCTTGAATTTTATCTTGTGCAAATTTTTCTATTATTTTCTTTTTGGGTTCGTTTATTATATCTTCCGCACTATACAATTTATTTATAGAAACTTGATAATATGTATCGTGATGACCAGACAATATCTCTTCTTCTGTTTCCACTTCAACAGATGTAATATCGATAGTTTTACCAAAACTCTCAACATTTAGCGGTATTGTTGTTTTTGAAAAAGTTTGTTCCGTTTGAGAGTACCCCACTGTTTCGATTTCTATTGATTTTCCAATTTGAAATGCGGCAAAACGGCCTACACCTTTTCCGCCGTCTTTAATTGGAGTTCCAATATCCAATATCTTGCTATTTAATTCATTAACATGTACGCCTTCTCCGTCATCTTTAATAACAATTTTTTTAATAGGTGTCTGAAATAATTCGTCTGTTTGATAATCAATATCAACCCAAATATTTTTTGCGCCTGCTTGTAATGAATTATTTATCAATTCACAAAAAGCAGTAAAGGTACTTATGTATCGAGCAAATAAATCTGGTATTAAACGTGAATTTGTTGTGAATTTTCTATTCATCGCTTTGATTCCTTTGAGATAATTTTTTTACACGAAATATCACAAAAAACACGAAAAGTTTTTTTAGATTAATTTTAGTGTATTTCGTGTTTAAAAATTTTACCCGACGCAATTGTAATAGATCTGTAGAATTTTTGCAGTCATCTAATCCTGTTGCCCTTTCAGGGCGATTTTAGTTTAAAACTAATACCGAAATTTAAAGTGGTAACTTCTAAAAACTAATTAATAAAAACTAATTCATATTAGGAGGAACGCAGGCGTCTCGCCTGCACTTTTTTTGTACAAAAAACGCCTAATATGCGGTCGAGACGACCGCGTTACTTCTAACAATAAATTTTTACATTAGATTTTTAGAATTTCACAAATGCGAAAAATATATTACGATCTTAATAGCGGTTAGTTGTTAATGATTCGAATTTAGATTCAGTGTTAATTTCCGCATGCGAAACTAACCACTAACCACTGACCACTAACCACTATCATACGTTTATTTCTTTTTTGCGGCTGGAGCAGCTTTGGTTGCGGCGGCTTTGGTCGGCGCGGCAGCTTTGGAAGATGTTGCAGCTTTGGTTGCTGTTGCAGAGGCAGCTGTTGTTTCGGTGCCTTCTTCTTCGCCCTTCTTTTTCTTCTTTTTCTTAACTACAACCTTGTAAACACGTACTTTCGAAAGACCAAATACTCCGTCTTCCTCTTTCCAACGATCTTGTTGAGTCAATCGTTCAATTCGTTCTGCTCTTGTCAGAACATTTCTTGATCGAACTATACCTTTTTTAGCTCTTAAACTTTTATCAATAGTCATAAAAGAATCTCCTAATAATTCTCTGCACTTTCTCAAATAAGAATTGAACAGAGCAATTTCTATTTTTGTCTATAAAATTTTTATTTTACTGGTCATACTATTTCAAGCTGCTGCTGCGTGATAAATTTAGTAGTTCCCAAATCAACTTAAACGGGCGTTAAGTTTACCACGCTTCTATCTATCGACAAGGGGGACGATGTGCGAAAAAAGACAGTATATGAGACAGTATATATAGTCAATCAGTATATTCAATGTAAAGACAGTATCTATAGCCGGTGGAAAAATTATTTATTTTTTTGTCTTGTTATCATTTCATTTACGGTTTTTCCGGCGGGGATCATCGGCAGTACATACTCTTTGTACGGAATCGATACATCTAACAAAAACGGACCTGGACATTCGATCATAGTTTTTATAGCTTCTTGTAAATCATTTTTTTTCGATACACTTAACGCATTCCAACCGTATCCTTCGGCGATTTTTACATAATCCGGGTACCGTATTTTCGGCGAAATTCCGTTGCCTCTGCCGAAATTTTCGGGATCCGTTATTCGTCCTAAATATGTATTTGCGCGATTCGCTTTGTTAAACATGTCCTCCCATTGAACTACCATTCCTAAATGTTGATTATTCATGAGCATCACTTTAACCGATATTCCTTCGCAAAAGCAAGTTGCCATTTCTTGAATATTCATTTGGAAGCTGCCGTCTCCGTCTATGTCAATAACTAACTTATCGGGTGCTGCGATTTTTGCACCGACAGCAGCCGGTAAACCGAACCCCATCGTTCCAAGTCCGCAGCTTGAAATCCATGTTCTCGGCTTTCGGAATTTGTAAAATTGCGTTGTCCACATTTGATGCTGTCCGACCCCCGATGTAATAATTACGTCCATATCTTTTGTCATTTTCCATAAAGTTTCTATTGCGAATTGCGGCAAGATATACGGAGCGTCATAATCATAATTAAGCGGATTTTTTGATTTCCATTCTCCTATTTGAATATTCCAATCCGACCAATCTGAATTCGAAATTACGCCGGAATTTTCAAACATATTATTAAGTTTATTCAATACATTTTTTACGTCATCGACAATAAATATATTCGCTTGTTTTACTTTGTTTATTTCAGACGGATCAATATCGGCATGCACAATAGTTGCATTTGGGGCGAAACCTTTCGCTAATCCTGTTACTCTGTCGTCGAATCGTACACCTAATGCGATTAGCAAGTCGCAATTATAAACGGCGTAATTTGCATAAGCTGTTCCGTGCATTCCAACCATGCCAAGAGATAACAAATGTTCACGCGGGAAAATTGAAAGTCCCATCATTGTTGTTGCGGCTGGAATCCCTGTTCTTTCGGCGAAATGTAACAATTCAGCTGCTGCTTCCGACGATACAATACCGCCGCCCGCATAAATTACCGGACGTTTCGACTTATTAATTACATCAAACAATTTCTCATAACAAACTTCAGACTTTTGCGAATCGTTTGCTATTACCGGTATCGGTTCGTAACCGGGTAAATTAATCGGCGGATCAAAGTCGGGGAGACAAGATTGAATTTGAATATCTTTAGGAATATCTATTAGCACGGGGCCTTGTCTGCCGGTTGAAGCGACATATAACGCTTCTTTTATTACTCGTGTAATGTCGTTAATATTCGTAACAAGATAATGATGTTTTGCGATAGTACGGCAGACTTCAACCATTGGTGTTTCTTGAAACGCATCACTGCCGATAGAATCTGTACCGACTTGACCTGTAATTGCTAGAATCGGAATACTGTCTAATTTAGCGTCGGCAATTATCGTTACAAGATTAGTTGCACCGGGACCGCTTGTCGCCATGCAGACTCCGGTTTTACCTGTTGCACGCGCGTAACCGTGTGCCGCAAAACCGGCACCTTGCTCATGACGAGGCAGAATCACACGCAACTTGTCACGATAACGTGTCATCGCCTGATGCAATGGAATACTGCAACCGCCCGGATAAGCAAATATCGTACTTACACCGGATTGAACAAGTGATTGAATTAACAGATCAGCACCGCTAAACTGATTGGGTAAGCCCCCCGAAAATATACCCATTCCCGAATTAAATTTCATGTCTGAAGAACACATGACAATATTTTTCCAATATAATTTTTTAGTTAGTGGTTAGTGGTTAGTGGTTAGTGATTTAAATTAGTGGTTAATGATTAAAGGTTCGGAATTTAGTGACTCGAAATTAGAGCCGGTGCTAATATCCGCATGCGAACTAACCACTGACCACTAACCACTAACCACTACTTCTAGTATTTTACCTTACAAATTAAAAAAGTCAGTCGGCATTTTCATACCAACTGACCTTTTACATTTTAACGTAATATTAAAAATATGTAATACAAGTTTAATTACACATTAAATTACACGTTTATTATCGAAAAACTAAAACTTAACAATAGCCGAAACTCCTCCAGCAAACTGATCCGTCTTACGTTCTTTCTGGTCACGACCAGCACCACCACCATTGTCTAGTAGTGTATTGAAAGCTTTTGTATCTTCGAATTTATCGTAACGTAATTCACTTTTAACAATCAACCATTTGACCGGTGTCCAATTAGCACCAATCGAAAATGTGTATTTATTGTCGTAACCTAAATCACCGTTGTAACGAAAATCATTGATATCTCTTCCCCAACCGGCTCTGAAACCAAACGCCCATCTGCAATTATACTGATAAATTAATTCAGTGTTAATGCCGTAAATACCTGAGTGAACGTTAGTATCGGGTGGTGTTTGTTCATAACTGATATTATACAAACTCCAATCGAAAATTGATGTCAATTTACTATTGATTTTGTAAGTTGTAACCAAAGATTGAACGAAATACTCTATGTCATTATTAGGATTCGCTACTGTTGAAAATCTTTCATTTTTTCCTGATCCGAGAGCATAAGCGATGTGAAGTCTTTTGCTTGCTTGCCAATTAAAGCCAAACAAGAAGGCGTTGTCTTCACTTGTTTCGCCGAATTGATCAGGTTGTGCCCATCCGCCGTAAATAGAAAATCTATTATTTACGGTATATGTTGCATAAGCTGCAAGCGCAGTTGCGGGAACCATTCCATAAGTGTCGGCTAAAGAATAAAAGAACCGATCCGTTGATTTATAACTATTGCTGCCAAACGGTGCATAAACTTTACCGACTTTAACGTTCCATCTTTTGTACTCCAATTCAATAAAAGCTTGAGCAAAAGCGGAATAATAATCACCTGAACCCCACTGTTTATCTAACTCAGTTCCACCATTATAATCAACATACTGGAATTCGAAACCGGCGGCTTGGACGAATCTTGCGTCCGTACCAAAAGTGAAATCAACAGTTCCGCCGATATCTAAACCGTGTTTGCCGTCAACAGCTCTTCCTGCTGAAATGTAAAGCTGATTCAACTGTCCGCCAGTATTAGCGACATTTTGCAAATACGAAGTATTACCGCTCCATGGAACCAGTTTACGTTCTGGGTACGGCTGATTAGGAACATTGGGTAAATATTGACTTTTTTGTCCGTACTCATTTGCGAAAAAACCTGCTTCGAGGTAACCGTTGACAAACCATTTTGATTTTTTCTTGTAGCAAGCGTCATCAACTTCACCGCACGGGTCGCAATCACTTGTTGCGACTTCATCGCACGGATTGCATTCACCTACTTCTGCACACGGCGTAAGTCTATCAAATAGACTTGCCTGAATTTCTGTCTGGACGAATTGCATCGTTACAATTGCAACAATAACGCCTAGACCTACCAATAAATTCTTTTTCATCTCTTCTTTTTTTCCTTTCGTTTCTGATTGTAAACAGATTGTGAAATATCCCCTGAAAACAAACGACTCCATCCTATTTAATCAATGAAATTCAAGCTAATCAGTATCCAATCCCGACTGTCTCTGCCAATCAGATTTTAGCCGATCAGACTCAAATTTCTTGGAATTGAGACACTTGAAATTCAGGCGCATTTTGGACTTATTGTCGATTAGGCGATTGACACGTGTACAACACTCATTGTTATCAAGACAAAAAAAACCGCCCTACGGAAGAGGGATACACCCCCGCATGTATCCTTTTATCGAAAATAAATAAGACAAATTATAAATATTCTTTCAAGTAACTTATATCTGATATTATTAGAATACATCAGCTATTTTGCCCAAACTATACAATCGGAATAAATTAGTGGTTAGTGGTTAGTGGTCAGTGGTTAGTTCGCATGCGGAGATTAGAACTGAATTTATATTCGAATCACTAAATCACTATGCACTAACCTTATTTTTTTTATTAACCACAGAGGACACAGAGAACACAGAGAAAGATGATTTTGTAATTTGTAATATATCAGCGGAATTTTTTTGACAGGATTACAGGATTGCAGGATTTACAGGATTGTGTTTAGTTCGCATTTATTTTTAAACACGAAACACACGAAAAATCACGAAATGCACGAAAAGAGGATTGTATATGATTTTCGTGTGTTGCGTGTTTAAAAAATCATTTCAATCATACAAATCACAAAAATCATATTTCTCTGTGTTCTCTGTGTTCTCTGTAGTTAATAAAAACAAAATAAGGTTGAAAATAAGATTAGTTTTAAAATTCATAAACCACAAAAAAGTTAAAAACAAAAATATCCCAATAGACCGTTGCAAAAAAATTCTACTGATACATTACGTTTTTAGAAATTCACAATAGACTACTCTTAGGATTGTCGTAAAAATTTTTTTTGATATACTTCTCACGCTTTAAATTTCGGTTTTGCTTAAAGAGATTATCGCTAGCTCATGTTTAACAATAATGTGAATCTTGTTTATTCCGTCAAAAAACAAAAATCTAAATTTTCAAGTACGTTTAATATATGCTGCCCCGACTTTGTGCCTAGTCACAAAGAATGCCAAACGATTATTAACTCTCAACAATCTCCAATCGCCAATATTCAATCGCCTATCTCCAATCGCCAATCGCTAATCTTCAATCTTCAAGTTGTACCGAGTCGTATTGAGACGTAATTGTTGTAATTGATGTATTGCCGTAATTGTTGTAATGGTCAAAATTCGTTATTGTCCTTTACAGATAACTCGAGAGTATTTTAAAACTTTGCTGAAAGGCTAGCAAAAAAAATTTAACCAATTAACCAAAACATTAAAATGAAATCAAACAATAAAACATCACGCCGTAATTTTCTAAAAAATACTGCATCTGTATCAGCTGTAACAACCGCAGTAGTTTCGTCGGTTGTTTCGCCATATTTTTTTTCTAGCGAACAACCTGTTCGTGCTGAAGCTCCCAGCGGCCGAGTTCGTATCGGATGTATCGGCGTCGGCAGTTTAGGACGCCCTGAGGCAACAGCCTTTTCACGAATTGCCGATGTTGCCGCTATTTCCGATGTCGATACTTCACACATGGAAGAAGCACTCGCACCACACGAAAAAATCGGTATTGTCCGCGACAATAAAATTACTCCGCCTGATAAAATTAAAGATTACAGAAATATCCTCGATAGAAAAGATATTGATACCGTTTGCATTGTTACACCAGATCATTGGCACGTTAAAATTGCTGTTGAAGCACTTCAAGCAGGTAAACATGTATTTTGTCAAAAGCCGCTCACGCTTACGGTAGAAGAGGGTCAACTAATCCGCAATGCTTGTAAAAAATACAATCGCGTTTTCCAAGTCGGAACACAACAACGCACTGATTTCAGACGTCATTTTCTAAATGCCGTAATCCTAATTCAAAAAGGATTGATCGGAAATATCAAAAATATTTTGTGCCATATCGACGGCTCGCCTTCTTGTGCTGCTATTCCGAAAGCTCAATCACCCGAAACTTTAGATTTCGAAAAATGGCTCGGTCAAGCACCTCTCGTAGATTATATCGCAACAGAATCACAACACAAAGAACGCCAAAATTACTGGCCGCGAAATAGCCGCACTCATTACGAATTTAGATGGTGGTACGAATACTCAGGCGGTAAATTCACTGATTGGGGGGCGCATCATGTTGACATCGCTTTGTGGGCGATCAATCAAAACAATGCCGGTCAAGGTCCAATTAGTTTCAATCCAATTTCGGTTGAGCATCCTGTTCCTTTCAAAGAAGGCTATCCAACGATAAACAATCAATATAATACCGCAACTAAATTCGATATCGAATGTAAATTTGAAAACGGAATAGTTATGAATATTGTTAGTCACAGTAAAGTTGGCAACGGTATTCTTTTCACCGGCGAAAAAGGACGAATTCATGTCAGCCGCGGACACTTAAACGGTAAACCTGTTGAAGATCTCAAAGGCGATTTAAGTGAATATATCAAAGAGGAAGATTATATCAAAGCGTATAATGGTCAAAAACCTGAAGGTCATAAACAGAATTTTATTTCTTGTATCAAAAATGGAGGTCTGCCGATTTCAGATGTTGTTACGCACGTTCAGGCAATGAATGTATGTCATCTCGCCGCAATCGCAGCACGTTTAGGACGCGAAATAAAATGGGACCCAAAAAACGAAAAAGCAGGCGACAAACAAACACAAAGCTTTATCGCTCGCGAAAGACGAAAAGGTTACGATATTCCTGTAGTTTGATATTAATTCCGTATGGTGAAATTAATTTCATACGGCGATATTAATTTCGTGTGCGGTGATATTGGTTTAATTTCGTTTGCGGTGAAATTGGTTTGATTTTGTGTGCGGTGAAATTGGTTTAATTTCGTTTGCGGTGAAATTGATTTTGTGTGAAGTGAGTACATCATGCGCGGCTATATTGAAGCTGTCTTTTCTTGTTACAAATTTTATTGAGTTTTTTAGAATTTCCTATCAATTATTTTTTAGATTATGAAAGATTATACGTTGTTGTGTCCGCAGATGGCGCCGGTGCATTTTGCACTTTTTGATGCTACATTTGCTTGGCGCGGTTATAAAGTAGTAGTGTTATCGGAAGTTGATCATAATGCGGTTGAATATGGATTACGTTATGTGAACAATGATGCGTGTTATCCTGCGATAGTGGTATGCGGTCAATTGATTCAGGCGCTTAAATCCGGCAAGTATGATTTAGCTCATACGGGCGTTTTGATTTCTCAAACGTGCGGCGGTTGCCGTTCAACGAATTATCGTGCGCTTTTGGATTTGGCATTGAAACGATCAGGGTTTGGCGAAGTTAAAGTTTTTCCGTTTAATGTGAATGTAATCAAGTCGAGCGGCGGTGTGCTTGCGGGTCGATTTGATGTTGATCTTGCGTTTGTTCGGAAATTGTTAGTTACAATTTTATACGGAGATATTTTACTTTTGCTGTCGAATCGATGCCGTCCTTATGAAGTCTATGCGGGTGCAACTGATAAGTTGACTTCACACTGGTTGAGTAAATTGCGCGAAATGATTTTACACGGCGGAAGATATAGTATATCTAAATGTATGTCTGATATAGTTGCTGATTTCGAATCGCTTGAGTTGAATGATTCGGTACGGAAACCTAAAGTCGGTGTAGTAGGTGAAATTCTGGTAAAGTATCATCCGAATGCGAATCGTAATCTTGCCGCAACGATAGAAAGCGAGGGCGGAGAAGTTGTTGTACCCGGTATTTTAGATTTTACTTTATATTGTTTGAGTTCCGATCAACACAAAAAACCATACGCCGATGTATCTTTTTTAGCAGGTTTAAAAAGCAAATTCGCCATTTGGATAATTGAGAAATACAGAGATAAAATACGTTATGCAATGCGAAACAGTAAACGATTTAAATCGCCGAAACAATTTTATCATTTGGTTGAGAAAGCACGCAAGGTAATATCGACTTGCAATCAAACAGGTGAAGGATGGCTGCTGACAGGAGAGATGGTTGAGCTGATTGAAGACGGATGTCCGAATATTGTTTGTGTGCAGCCGTTTGGTTGTTTACCGAATCACATAACCGGAAAGGGTGTTTTCAAAGAGTTAAGGTTGAGGTATCCAATTGCAAATATTACAACAATCGATTACGACGCAGGAACAACAGAAGTAAATCAACTCAACAGAATAAAACTAATGATGTCTGTAGCTCAAAAAAATTTGCAATATATCAGTTGAACAATTTATTGTTGACGGAACGCGGTTGTTTTGTTTGCATCTTTAGGTGTTTTTTTGACAGAATTACAGAATTACAGGAAATGGCGATCTGATATTGGATCAATAATTGTGTTGGTTCAAATTTATTTTTTATAAACTTGATTGAGTAGATTGTCGTATTGAGTTTTACGTCTGATGTAACTAGTAAAATGCAACTTGTAATCAGATGAATATTTCGAGTTGGAATAATTCATATAATTGATTTTATCGTTATAATGTGTATTCCTAATCAAATTTTTTCAAATTTATTGAAAAAATATTTTAGTTTTGGTTTTCAATTCGTTAGTTTTGACTTATAGTGCTGTAATATTTGTGCGTTGGTATAGAGATAATCAACAAACTTGAAAATTTCAATTTGTGTTGTGAGTAATGATATTATCAATTATCACGATTAGGTAATTTTTTTTATAAGTTTACTGCTTGAATTTTTATATTTCGTGAAAATTTACTTATTTCGGATAACTTGTTTTGATTTTACTTTTACTTGAAATTTCGGTTTGATTGTCTGTTTATCTATTCACCTGCTTACCTATAGGCAAGCAGACTAAATGAAATAACTTTTACGTTTTTACGGCACCGAAATTCATAGTACGATACGTATATTTTGCGTTATATTCAGATTGCAGATCGTTGTAATGAACACCAGAAATTAACAAGAAATGACAAAATTAAAGATATGAATACCTCAAAAAATTTTTTTCATAGTATCACTGCTAGTTGGAGAATAATAATGAGATTAAAAATTAGACACATAAATCAAAATCGAAATCGAGCTGAATATTATCCGCAAATTTTTTCGTTGTTATTTTTGTTTTTACTTATATGTTTTTTATTTGTATTTTCACCTTTTTTAGTTTTTGCTGCTGAAAATCAGAATAACAACCCTAAAAACGAAGACATACTTCGTCAAGACATTCTTAAATTTGTTGGTCCTGTTTCTGATACATTGACATTTACGATTCCCGATGATGCTTATCTTGTGCGATTGAATCCTCGCCGAGTTATTCGGACGGAATCAAGTAAATCGCCGCCGGCATACAATATGCTTATTCGCAATATTGATCCTGTTGAAAAGGCGTTGTTTCAGGATGCGCAAGACGGCAAATGGGACAATTTCAATTTATTCCGTGCGGCGATGGTTGCAGAAGGCGAAAGGGACCCTGCAAAAATCAAAAACTATGAATCGAAATTAGATGCAATTTTGCAGAGAGTAAAAACAAAAAATCAAAACAGCAGTAATAAAAATAATCGTTCTGGAGAGATTATTACGCGTCAATTGTTTGAATCTTTGCATAGTGAGATAATGAATAATCAATATGACATTAATTGTACAAATCTTAGCCGTGTATTTGAGACAGGAAAGTTTAATTGTGTTAGTGCGACTGTATTATTTAATGTGCTTGGTGAAAAAGCTAATTTAAATGTGTGTGCGCTTGAGATGCCGGGTCATGCTTTAAGCCGTGTATATTTCAATAATAGAGAAATAAATATTGAAACGACATGTCCGGATTGGTTTAAGTTGAAGGATGCAGAAAACAAGGAAGCGTTAGCTGCTGCTACGACCAAGCGTATTGCCAAATCGGAATCAGCGATTCCCAATCCGCCTGCTGGGGCTAATATGAATAAAACGGACGTAACTGAATCTGAAAAGTTAGAAGCAGCGTCAAAGGAGTCTCGAAAAATAACTCCGGTGCAATTGATTGCTACTATTTATTACAATCATGGGGTTGATTTATTAAATGACAAAAAATATGCTGAAGCAGCGATGTCTAACATAAAGGCGTTATATCTTGATCCTGAAAGTGAAACTGCGTGGGGCAATTTAATGGTTGCAATAAATAACTGGGCGATTGAGTTATCGTCGGGCAATTCTACGAATGGGATAAAAAGATATGATCTTGCAGCGATATTGCTTGATCAAGGTTGGTATATTGACACGAGTTATGAAAAATTTAAAACGAATCAATTACATGTCTATTATCATTGGATACTTGACCTAGCGATCAAGGGACATATTGACGCAGCTAAAGAAGTTTTTTCATACGCAGACAAAAGATTACCCAATAATCCAATTCTTTCTCGATTGATGGATACTATACAAAAACAAACAAAAAAAAATAAATAAGAAATTTTGGTAATATACCAGTGGAATTTTTGTTACAATAATTTATCGTTTTTTAATTTGTTCTGCTTTTTTTAATTAACCACAGAGAACATAGAGAAAGATGATTTTGTAATTTTAGATTTTAAATTTTAAATTTTAGATTTTGTGATAATTTATCAAAATTGATTTTTGTGATAATTTATCAATTATTTGTTGTAATTTATCCATTTGATTCCGTGTGTGGTGAGTACATCACGCACGGCTATATTGGAGATACCCCTTCGGGGTATGATAATGTCTGTAGAGACACAATGTCTTGTGTCTATACGTTACGGAATAAACGTAATATACTCTTTCTACTTTAAAATTCGGTTTTCGTTTTAAACTAAACTCGCCCTGAAAGGGCGCAAGCCTAAAGATCATAAATAATTTTTTTGCTGCCGCCCTTACAGGGCTTTGGTGTGTTATATTTTTTCCGTAGGGCGTTACCCTACGCTATTGCTGATTGCCCCTTCAGGGCGAGTTGAGTTTAAAACGAAAACCGAAATTTAAAGTGTAATGAGTATATTACATTTTTTGTTACAATAATTTTTTAGTTTTAATTTGTTCTGCTATGTAATCTTTATCGTTTGTTGAGAGGGAGCCGAATTTTACTTTGATTTGTTTTTTATTTTCTTTTGTTTCAATTGTGACAATATAATCTGCCAACTTGTTGTAATCAATTTTGTCAATTTCGATGAATTCAATATGCTCAATAGAAATAAGTTTTGCTGTAACAGTAACACTCCAATCAAGAGCCGTCCAAGAACGATAACCTGCAATTCGATCAATGTCTGCGCTAGATTCTTTACCGGTAACGACAACAATATCATGTTTGAGTTGTTCGGCGATGGATATTGTATGATCAAGATTAGTACCTGAAATCGCCTCAAGAAAAAGTGTTTGTTTACCGGCTGTAGTTGCTTTGTAGTAAATATTATCTTTGTCTCGGCGAAATTCACCGGATGTTGCACGTAAACGTATCCATTCAGGATTGCGTGCTGCTTCTAAAGTGTATGCAATATCAAGTTTCATTTCTTCACCGATTCTAAATACTTCTTTGGGAGTAGAAAAAGTATGAAAAAATTTTGTTTCAGGATACCTAATTTTACTTCTCGGAGGAAAAGGTTTATCAAGATATTCATAAATAGCTATAGCAAGCTCAAGCGGTATTGATTTTTTACATACTTCTAATAAACTATTCTGTTCATTAAAATCTGTAAAATTAGTGCGGAAAACTACATCCAAGTTTCCTATCGCAAATTTAACTTCCATATCAAATGTACAAAGGTACGGAATTCTTATATTTTTAGTATTTGTCTCTATTGAATCTGCTATTGCAAGAAAATCACAGCTATACACCATCTTATAACCATTATGAAATTTTAGTCTGTCTTTAATATTATTGATGGATTCATGTATAAAATAAATTACGTTAATACGTTCTTGTTCAACATACTCTTGAACATGTGAGCCGACATCGTAACTACGAACATAAGTACCATGTTTTGCATTTGTATTTCGTTGTAAAACTGTTGACCATACTTTTAGTTTGTATAAAGGCTCAAATGATTTCATAGGAGCACTTCTATATACAAGCCATTTTTCAGTTCCTTTACTCATTTTGTGATTAAATTCTATTCCTGAAACATGTAAATAAAACACGTTTGGTATTTTTTTAGACAAGTATTCGTCCATCAATTTTTGTACTTCGGGGTTAGATATACCAAGAAGTGAGTATTGTTTATTAGCAATTTCGATTTGTGCAGCCGGTACAATTTGTGCTTTGCACATATTACAAAAATATGTCAACATAAATATCGTAACGATATTTACAGAAAAATAAAAAATCTTATACATGATATTCTCCTAAAATTTTATTGAAGGGTAAATGACAAAACTGGTCTCCATACACAATTTCCGCGTCCGATTGGACCCGGTTTTGTTAATGCTGGTTTATAATAGCCGTAACCATACGTAGTAGTAAATTCAAATTTATCATTGGCTGCAAATGATTGTGTTCCGTTTGTAATTAAAATCTCAAAGCCGTCTATGGTAGTGGTAGTACCAACTGTTCCAACCAAATCGGTTACAGGTGTACCTGTAGGTGATCCTGCTGGAGGCGGTATTGTAATTATTGTATTATCCCTTTTGATCTTATATTGCGTATTGGAACTCATCTCGATAATGTATGAGGCAGTTATTCCTTCATTAGCAGCCAGTGTATTAGATCGTGTAACTGTACACGTACCATTACCGCCTAATGTTACTTTGCGTACTACTGGACTGATTGTAAGATTAGCATCGTTAAAAAAAGGTAGTCCATCAGATAATTTACAGTTCGTTTCTGTTGCTTTGATATTCGACAAATATTTCGTTGGATCAGG
>JAITKS010000064.1 GCA_031278315.1 Planctomycetaceae bacterium
GTTTAGTTACAAAGTTTAGATTTAAAGTTTTAGATTTTTGTATTTCATAATTATTAAAAAACAAAAACGGTTACAAATATTTTGGGGGCGAAATATAACCGTAATCATAGACTATGTCAAGTCCAATAATAATAATAACGAAAAAACGAAATAGACGAAAAAAAATGAAATGAAAAATTTGGTAATATATTCAGTGGAATAATTGTTTTATTAACCACAGAGGACACAGAGAACACTGAGAAATCAGATTTTGTAATTTTAGATTTTAAATTTAAGTGAATTACTAAAAATATTTTAGTCGGGAACGCAGGCGTCTCGCCTGCATCTTTTTTGTACAAAAAACGCCTAAAGATGCGGTCGAGACGACCGCGATCCCGGCAACAATAAATTATTTTACTGAAATATACTCATTACACTTTAAATTTCGGTTTTCGTTTTAAACTCAACTCGCCCTGCAAGGGCAATCATCATTAGCGTAGGGCGACGCCCTACGGAAAAAATATAACACACCAAAGCCCTGTAAGGGTGACAGCAAAAAATTATTTATGATCTTTAGGCTTGCGCCCTTTCAGGGCTTAATTTCAAAGGTGAAACCATTACGTAAGGCGATTGCCCTACGCTAATACCGATTGCCCTTGCAAGGCGAATTTGCGGACAATTTTTTGACTCAAAAACAAGTTGTATTTACTAAAAAATTATTGAAACGTTTATTGACAATATTTTAAATTAAAAAAAATAAAAAAACGAATTTTAAAGTGTAATTGGTATAGATTACAATATTTCTATTTTTTAGAGTTTACTGGAATCGATATGAATAATAATCGTTACAAAAATTATGTTGAATAATAATTATTACTAGATAAGGAGAATTAGTTCTGAAATCTTCAATTGAAAAATTTGATGTTATAGTTGTTGGAGCGGGTCATGCGGGTTGCGAGGCGGCATTGGCGGCGGCACGAATGGGCGCAGAAGTACTGCTAGTTACAGGTAACCTAGACACCGCCGCACAAATGAGTTGTAATCCTGCAATCGGCGGAATTGGTAAAGGTCATATTGTCCGCGAAATCGACGCACTTGGCGGAGCAATGGGACTTGCTATCGATAAAACCGGTATTCAGTTCAGAATGCTAAATCGAAGTAAAGGTCCGGCAATGCAAGGACCGCGAGCTCAAGCCGATAAAAAAAAATATCAGAATGAAATAAAATATATTCTTGAAAATCAACTTAATCTTAAATTACGTCAAGACAATATCATTTCGTTACTCACCGATTCGGATGTAGATTCGGCTGTAAATTCGGCTACAGATTCGGCTGTAAATTCGGCTGTAGATTCGACGGACACTCAACATTCTACCCGCCGCATAATTGGAGTTCTAACCGACGACGACACTAAAATTTATGCGGGTGCAGTAGTGTTATGTTGCGGTACATTTCTACGCGGCGTTTTGCATTTTGGTAAACGAATGTTTTCAGGAGGCAGAGCGTCGGAGGCAACTTCGGACGGTGTGAGCAAATCACTTATTGAACTTGGTATAAATATTAGCCGATTTAAAACCGGTACACCGCCGCGAATTAATTCTAAAAGTATAAATTACTCTCTATTGAGTGAACAAAAAGGTGATGACGATCCGGTTCCATTTTCTTTTTTGAATGATAATTTAAGTGATGTTGATCAAATTCCATGTTGGATTGCATATACGAACAGTCAATTACATGATTATATTCGTAATAACTTAAATTATGCGCCGGCATATAATGGTCAAATTCAGGCGAAAGGACCGCGATATTGTCCGTCGATAGAAACAAAAATAGAGCGTTTTGCCGACAAAGATAGACATCAGATTTTTCTCGAACCTGAAGGACGCAACACGAATGAAATGTACGTAAATGGTTTTTCTTCGGGCTTTGGCAGAGAGATTCAAGAACAAATGTTACACATGATCGAAGGACTTGAACACGCCGAAATAATGAGATATGCGTATGCAATAGAATACGATTATATTCCGCCTGAACAATTAAAATTAACATTGGAAACAAAAACGGTTTCGAATCTTTATATTGCCGGTCAGCTGAACGGTACAACAGGATACGAGGAAGCAGCTGCATTAGGATTAGTCGCCGGAACAAATGCAGCGTTGAAAGTTGCAAAACGCGAGCCGTTTATTATCGGACGAAATGAAGCATATATCGGCGTTATGATCGACGACTTGATAACTCGCGGAGTTGATGAACCCTATCGAATGTTTACAAGCCGCGCAGAATATAGATTACTATTGAGACACGATAACGCCGATAGAAGATTAACTCCAATCGCCGAAAAATTAGGATTAGCCGAAAAAAAAAGAATAGAAAATTTGAAATTAAAATTAGATGAAATCGCATTAGCAAATAAAATCTTATCAGCATCGTATGACGTAAACGGTTCAATATTAAAATTTCTAGCAAGACCAGAAACAACATGGAATGAAATCGTAGAACGTGTTCCAATTTTACAAAAAATTTCAAAACAAAGCGCAGAACAAGTTTGCATAGATGTAAAATACGAAGGATATATTAAACGGCAAGAATCAGATATTGAACGAGTTAAAAGACTCGCAACACATAAAATACCGGATGATATTGATTATTCTTCAATGAAACATTTGAGAATTGAAGCGAAAGAGAAATTAGAAAAATTTCGACCAATTGATCTCTCTCAAGCAAGCAGAATAAGCGGAATAACACCAGCAGATATTGCTATTCTATCGGTTTATACCTCGCACAAAAGTCAGTAGAATTTACTGATTTACGTATCGGAAATGGTAACAACTCAAAATGACTTTACACAAATAAACAACATTTTTTCGCATTGAAATATTACAAAAATTCCGACATGAATAACTACAGATTTTATCGATAGATTTTATCGATTTGTCCCCCCATTCCTTTACTCTTTGAAAAACTACAGTAAAATTTACACCCTTTGCGGCAACAATTGAAATTACATCGTAAAAACCGCAAAAAAATAAATTTCTATTCTAATAATTCCTCAATGAAAATTTAATGAAAAATTGAAGTGTGAATAATTAACTCCCAACAACATAATATTTAAATCATATCAAACGCACGTGTTGCATTAATTCATAAACGTTACTGTTCGGCAATGAATTTCGACTATTCAATAATACAACTTCCGATATTGAAATAATTCGGCAAATACTACGGCAATTTAACGAGTGAGTAAGTAAATCATATTTGTCGATTATAAGATATTAGTTGACACAATATTGACAATGTTTTGTTCAGAAATCATGTCAGTGTATTAATAGTATATAGTAATGTAGTAGTGTAATGTAATGTATTACAAATGGTGTGTTCGATAACAATCCCAATCAAAAACCTTGCAAGTAATATCAAATCCTAATCCTAATCCTAACCCTAATCCTAGTTCTAGTTCTAGTTCTGCTAAACCTGCATTGCGGCAGAGCCGCGTTCCGATGCCGGAGCAGGAAGCTCATGTTAGAGCTAGAAATTTTCTTGAAGTTCCTCTTGGCTATACACCTGAGATGGTACAAGCGGAAGCTTCCCGATGTTTGAATTGTAAGAAACCGGCGTGTGTTGAAGGTTGTCCGGTGAATGTAAATATTCCTGCGTTTCTTACTTTAATTAAACAAGGCGAATTTGCGGCAGCGGCTAGAAAAATCAAAGAGACCAATGCGTTACCGGCAGTGTGCGGTCGTGTTTGTCCGCAAGAAACGCAATGTGAATCGAAATGTATTCTTGGCAAAAAATTTGAACCCGTAGCAATTGGACGTTGCGAAAGATTCGCCGCTGATTATGAACGTGAAAATAATTTAGCTGAACTGCCCGAAAAAAAAACAAAAAACGGAAAACGTGTTGCGGTCGCTGGTGCCGGTCCCTCTGGACTTACTGTCGCTGGTGATCTAATTATGCTCGGATACAGCGTAACTATTTTTGAAGCTTTTCACAAAGCAGGCGGAGTTCTAATGTATGGAATACCGGAATTTCGATTGCCAAAAGTTATTGTCGAAAATGAAATAAATTACTTGATAAAACTCGGCGTAAATATAGAGTTAAATCAAATTATCGGAAAAACAATTACTGTCGATGAACTTCTAAATGTTGATAATTTCGATGCAGTTTATATCGGAGTTGGCGCAGGTTTGCCGATGTTTCTCGGAATCGAAGGCGAAGATTTAAGCGGCGTTTATTCGGCAAATGAATATTTAACTCGATCAAATCTGATGAAAGCGTACAATTTTCCGAACAATGATACGCCTATTGTTTGCGGCAAAAATGTTAGTGTAATCGGCGGCGGAAATGTCGCTATGGACGCAGCCAGAACCGCTATGCGGCTCGGTGCAGATTCTGTCAAAATCGTGTATAGACGTTCAAGAGCTGAACTACCGGCAAGAGGTGAAGAAATTCATCATGCCGAAGAAGAAGGAATTGAATTTTTGTTTTTAACTAATCCGGTTAAGTATATCGGTGACGATAAAGGCAGAATCAAAACGATGATATGCGACAAAATGGAACTAGGTGAATCAGACGCTTCAGGCAGAAAACGTCCTGTAAAAATACCTAATTCAGAATTCGAATTAGAAACTGATTGTGTAATTGTTGCCGCAGGTGCTTTAGCGAATCCGTTATTGACAAAAAATACGCCGGAATTGGAATTGAACAAATGGGGTTACATAATCGCAGACGAAACAACCGGTAGAACAACAAAATCAAATGTGTGGGCAGGCGGTGATATTGTTACCGGTGCCGCAACTGTAATACTCGCAATGGGAGCTGGTCGAGCCGCGGCAAAAGATATACACGAATGCCTACAAAAAACAACTAAAAATTAATAAGTCACAATTTAACAAAGTCACAATTTAACAAGTCGAATTTACGTTACAAAAATTTATTCCGATTAAAATCGGAGATTATTTTTTTATTTTAAACTAAACACACACTTTATATTTCGGTTATATTTTCGTCTGATTATCAATTGGAAAAACAGACTTAATGAATTGCTTATGCACCGCCGAAATTCATTTTACATCGCTATAATTGATATGAGTTATATTGATCTAATTCGTAGTCTTGAATCGAATATATCGCTTGCAGTTTTGGGCAAGCATACAGTAATTAGACGTTGTCTCGTTGCGCTTTTTTCTTCGGAACATGTTTTACTTGAAGATGTTCCGGGTGTTGGAAAAACATTGATCGCACAAGCAATCGCACGTAGCATAGCAGGCGAATTCAGACGTATTCAGTTCACGCCTGATTTACTACCGGCAGATATCGTCGGCAGCAGCATTTTCGATACTTCAACACATGAATTTCGTTTCGTACAAGGAGCGATATTCACAAATATCTTACTTGCTGATGAAATAAATCGAACAACACCAAGAACACAAAGCGCAATGCTGGAAGCAATGAATGAACATCAAGTTTCAATAGACGGAATAACGCATCCGTTACCGAATCCGTTTATGGTAATTGCAACAGAGAATCCAATGGAGTACGAGGGAACGTATCCGTTACCGGAAAGTCAGCTTGATCGTTTCTTGTTGAGAATTTCTGTCGGCTATCCTGATAGAGAGAGCGAGTTAAATGTCTTGAGATCGCATCAAACATCACACCCAATAGACAATTTGAAAGCCGTTTTATCGTGCGAACAAATTATCGAAATACAACAAGCTGTATTAGGTATTCGTGTTGATGACGCAATTAACCGTTATATTCTAGACATCGTCGAGGCAACAAGATTAAGCGATGAATTATTAGTCGGAGTAAGTACAAGAGGTGCAATTGCACTGAGCCGAGCAGCACAAACATTTGCACTTCTCGAAGGACGCAATTTTGTCGTACCGGACGATGTAAAAGAGTTAGCTGTAGCAGTACTTGCTCATAGAATAATTCCGAACAGTTATGCGCATGGCAGTCAGCGTCAAAATGCCGAAGCGTTAATAGAACGAATTATAGAAACTGTTGATGTTCCTGTTTAACACAAAAAAACAGCAACAACCAAACAACGCCAGAGAAAATTCAAAGCGGATAATATATAGTAGAATTTTTGTTTTCAACTTTTTTTGGATTATGAATTTTAAAATGGGATTGGTGAAAAATAAACTCAAAACCTTTGAGAAATTTCACTGACATATTACTAATTTTTTAATACGATGAAATATTTTAACGTAGCTGGTCCTTGTAACCGTGAAAAACATTACATGATCAACGCATCTACTCGTCTGCAAGGCGTGGAAGAGTTGATAGACAGTGAACAATATTTTGTGATTCACGCTGCACGTCAAAGCGGAAAAACAACGTATTTGAAAGACCTTGCCAAACGTCTTAATGCGGAAGGCAAATATTATGCATTGTGGATTTCGCTTGAAGTTGCACACAACATTGCTGAACCGGAAATCGGCATATCAGCAATAATACAAAATATGAAAGCCGACATCGCCGATATGGATATTCCGCACTGTTTAGACTTCGCACCAAACGCTGATTCTGCACATTACTCTGTTGTTCTTAAAACATCACTTAAACAATTTTGTAAGTTACTGGACAAGCCTTTGGTAATTTTATTTGATGAGGTAGATTGTCTTAGTGAAGGAACATTGATCTCTTTTTTGCGTCAATTGCGGGACGGTTACAACAGGCGTCC
>JAITKS010000278.1 GCA_031278315.1 Planctomycetaceae bacterium
CAAATGAATGACGATGTGTATTTTATTTCGCTGCTGTTTTATTTGGGATTGCTCACTATCAAAGAGGAAGACTCTATGGGTGACATCTCTCTGTGCATTCCGAACTATTCGATTAAGACACAGTATTGGGAATATCTTGCACGGTTAATGAGAGAAACTTCTCCGAATATGACCATCAAACTTCAAGCATTGAAAAACGCTATAAATGCAATGGCAACGAATGGCGATTTGAACCGGTTTATCAGTTACATTTCCGAAAACGCTTTCAGCAGACTCTCTGATCACGACTTGCAGCGTTTTGATGAAAAATATATCAAAATCCTCTTGCTGGCATATTTGTTTATGGATAAAACATACGTAGCGATGAGCGAATACGAAACGGTTCCGGGACGCGCAGATATTTTCCTGCAACGCAACCCGATAAATCCGTCAGCTCGTTATGAATGGATTCTCGAATTGAAATACTGCAAAGTCTCGGATTCTCAAACCGAAATCGAAGCCAAACGCAAAGACGCACTCGCGAAAATCGACAAATACATCAACGCCGACCGAATAAAAGATCGCCCCAACCTAAAAGCCGCCGCGATTGTCTTTATCGGTAAAGATAAATTTGAAATAACAGAAGTTTTATAATCTACACTTTTCAAAATTTTCAACCTAATTCCTTTTGTTGTTCATTAATTTTTTTTGGGGGAAAGTACAGTTACATAATTTTCGTATTATGGTTTTCACAATATAAAAACGTATTCAAATTCAATAAAACTGCTTTCCGATAAGTAAGCAGAAAACTCGAACCGAAAATTAAAGTGAGGATAGCTTAAATGGGTGAAATTAAAAAAATTCAGCCGGTTTGTCTTATTGCCGCTGTGTTCAGTTCAGTTGAAATAGCGTTTGAATGGGCTGAAAAAAAAATCATCTCAACTTTTGGAAACATTGTTGTCAAAAGCGAAAAATTTGATGTTGATCAATTCACAAATTATTACTCTCACAGCATGGGACAAAATTTGAAAAAACAACTATGGGGACTAAAAAATCTAATAGATCCGGCTGACCTCGCCGAAATTAAATTACTAACAAATAAATGGGAAAACGATTTTCTAAACGAAAATTATTCAAATCTCGAAATCAATTGCCAAAGACCTCTCAATATTGATCCCGGTTACGTCGATCTCGGAAAATTAATTTTAGCATCGACCAAAGATCATGCACATCGTATTTATCTCTCAAACGGTATCTTTGCTGAAACTACTTTGATCTATCGACAAAAAAAATGGGAATCTCTGCCATGGAGTTATCCAGATTACCAATCAGAAATCTGTTTGAATTTTATCTCCCAATGCCGTGATTTGCTAAAATTAAATAGAATAAATTAGAGAAAATTTATAGAAAATTTAATAATATCTCAAAATATTTTGACTGAAGTTTGCAAAAAAATTCAACCGAAGTTTGCAAAAAGTAGCGGGGACAGGATTCGAACCTGCGACCTTGAGGTTATGAGCCTCACGGGCTACCAACTGCCCTACCCCGCGATATAAATTACAAAAAAACAAGATAAATAGATTTTTCGCCGTCGATTAAAATGTTAAAAACAAAGATTAAATTCAATACATGTTTTTTTGAACGGGCGAAATTATATCTGCTATAAAAAATTTGTCGAGGGGGGATGACCGTAGGAAGATAATTGTACAACATAAAAATTAGTCAAATTAAAAATAACTATTCAGAAAACAGACTGTTATGTTTTTGTGTTACCGAAATTCATAGTACGATGTTATGTTAGAAAATATTCCTACAAATTCTTATGACATATTACAATATTATTTATTTTCTATCGATTAGAGTTGCTATCCATTCTGTTTCTTTGAATGCTTGTAATGTAATTTTTACCATAATTGTTAGCGGTGCTGCCATGAATAAACCGATTGGTCCTAATAACATTCCCCATGTGAAAAGAGATAACAAAATTACTACAGTTGAAATTCCTAATCCGTGTCCTAACATTTTTGGTTCTATTCCGTAGCCGATTGTACATTCAATTCCGACTAGACAAACTGCATAAATTGCAACACCTTGCCAATCGTAAGTCATAAAGATTAGAAGTCCGGGAATAATTGATGCTAATATTCCGCCTACATTTGGAATAAAATAAAGAAAGAACGCAACCAATCCCCAAAAAAACATTGCGGGTACTCCGAAAAACCAATACACAATTGTCGCTGCCGTTGCGGACATCATACTTGAAATCGCCTTTAAAAATAAATATCGGCGTATGTCTCCGGCAATCCGCTGAAGATGTTGATTATTGATTGGTCCGGCAAGTCCAAAAGCTCTGTCTATTTTTGTCGGGAAGCTAGCCGCTTCAAATATCATAAATATTGTAAATATCAAAACAAGAAAAGTGCTTTCGCCGATTTCTCTAATTGCAAACAAAGAAGTCTGAAGCCAACGCATTACATCTTGCGATTGAAGGAGAATAAGCTGTTGGGATTTTTCTTTCGCTGCTGAAGTACGTTTCGATTTAGCAGTAACTTCTGTATTTACGTTGTCGTTATTTTCTTTCAAGAATCCGAATCCGACTTTACCGCCGCCCAAAAAATCGCTTAATGACCTCGTCTCGATTTCATTATTAGTATTGTTATTAACGTCATTAGTTGTGTTATTAGTTGTATCATTATTAGCTGTATCTAAATTATCGTTACGAATATTCGATTCAGATATTTTCGCAGCGGTATTATTCTCTGTATTATTCTCTATTTTGTTGTCAAATTGTTTGTCTATTAAATCAGGATTATTGATGTCTTTGTCATTTAACGTTGCAATTGGAGAGTTTACGATCTTGACAGAATTATTCGCCGTATTATTCTCGACCGATTCTTTATTTGTTTTATGAGCTGATTCGTTAGTCGATTTGTTATTTCCGGTCGAGTTAGTTTTGTCAATGCTGTTTAGATTTTGTTCTGATATTTGAAACGGAGAGACAATTAACGATTCAGAATTCGTTTTTTCTTTAGACTTATTTAGATTAATTTCATTCGGGACATCTTGAATATTTTTGTTCGATGAGTTCGATGTGCTTGGTGCGCTTGGTGAGTTCGATGAGCTTGGTGATAATGGGGTTGAATGCGGTTTGGCAGGAGGTTGAATAATATTGTTGTCCGAATTATTGAAACGATTATTGTTATTATTTTCGTTAATTTGTAATTTTGGGGCGGTGTCATTATTTTCGTCGTTTTCGTCGTCGTCGATATTTTCGTTACCTGTATTATTTTCATTTTTGTTTTCCATCGACAGCCACCAAGCTGTTAATCCGCTTGCTATACCGACTTGCTCAAGACGTTTATCAATTGCTGTAATTTTCGCTTCAAGTTTCGCCTTGTACTCTGGACTTTTCGCAACAAGATAATTGAGAGATTTCGCAACATGATAACTTATTCCGACAAAAACGATCACAGTAAAAACTATTACAATAATCAAAGCGATTATTTTGGGGCAGCCTTTTTTTTGCATCCATTGTAACGGCACGAGAAGTATTATCGCAAGAAAAAGCGCAAGAAATAACGGACCAATAATTTTACTAGCGATACTCACTCCGTAACCTATCACAACAACTGACGCAACCATAACAAGAAAACGATAGACAACATTATTGACCGTGCCTTCCATTCCAACCTGTTGCGTTTCGGAGGACTCGGATGACTTCGTGTCAGATTTAACCGAGTTCGATTTTGATAATTCTTCCATTTTAAATTGTTTGTTCATACTTGGAATTTCGGTTTATTGCCGTACTATCTTATTTCGTTTGACAGCCGGATTTCTCTCTAATTTAATTTACCGAATTTCTAATTATGAATAATAAGAGTTAAAGTTAAAGTTAAAATTAATAATAATAATAAATCTATTCACGATAAAATTTAAATTGTACTTTATGATTTGCATTATGAATTTTTGCTATTCAAAGTTGAAATGTCAATTGGACGGAGCAAATACAAGTTACGAAATCATTACACAAGAGCATTATAAAAAATTTTTATTTTTTTGAAATACTGGACACACGAAAAAAAATAAAAAAGCGAATTTCTAAAATCTACGTCGATTTTTAGAATTTACCGATACGATTATCCGATTTTGAACAAGTGGTAATTGACAACTATTAATTCAATTGGATAATATTACCCCGCTTTTGAAAAAAATTTTTCTCGCATATTGAAAGAATAATTGTAACGTTTATTTATTAGACCGTGTATAATTATTTCACACTATGAAATTCGGTGATATAAGTGTTATTCAGCAAAAAGTTTGCCTTCCGACAGATAAGCAGACATCATGAACCGAAAGTTAAAATAAGAGCAATTTAAATTCGGTTTTCTGATTATGTAATTCAACATCGGCAAAATGAAATTGTGTAATATTCTTTTGTAATAGTCTGCTGAAATATTATCGAAATTTAATATGGTGAGTAATTGAATCAGTAAAGAATAAAGGAGATAGAAATGAATTTTAATTTTAGAAATTTTCGTATTGTTTTTGGCAAAATTATTGAAGTTGTTTTTAATTTTGCCAGTCGGCTTATGGGCAAACTTATAGACAAATGGCGAAATAACAATATTGGTAATGGTAATGGTATTAGTTTGAGCCGAAATATTATTGTGATAATTTGTGTGTGCGTATTCGGACTTGGTGTGATGATGTTTTTGAATGCACAATCATCGGTTTCAATTCCGATCAAGCCGGAGGACAATCCGCTTTATGTCGAGCGGTTACCAGAGTTGGTAGCGGAAGAGCGTATTTCAATTCAAGCTTATGAGATGTGTAATAGAAGTGTTGTTAATATTGATACGCAAACCATTCGTACATCGTTTTGGGGCGAGGTTGACGAACCTGGTGCAGGCAGCGGTGTAGTGTTAAATCAAGACGGATATATAGTAACGAATGCTCATGTCGTACATCAGGCGGATTTAATTTTCGTTACATTATATAATGGTGAATCGTTTAAAGCGTCTGTAATTGGTGAAGATTTGGTAACTGATATTGCGGTAATTAAGATAACGGCACCGAAGAATCAACTTTTTCCGGTTAGGGTTGCAGATTCGTCGAAGTTGCTTGTAGGTCAGAAAATTTTTGCTATTGGTAATCCTTTCGGGCTTGAGCGGACTCTTACAGGCGGTTTAATATCGAGTTTGAACCGTACTATTCAGAGCAATCATCAGTCTCGTTCTATAAAGGGAATGATTCAAATTGATGCAGCGATAAATCCGGGCAATTCAGGCGGATTACTTCTTGACACGCAGGGACGAATGATTGGAATAAACACAGCAATAGCGAGCAGATCAGGCGGAAGTAATGGTGTCGGTTTTGCTATTCCGTCGAATACCGTCTCAAGAATTGTGCCGCAATTAATAAAAAACGGTGAAGTAAAAAGAGGAAACATCGGAATTGATGTCGTACGTAAAATCGATCAAAGTAAATTAAAGGGATTAATGTTGATAAAGATAGTGAAAGGCGGTGCAGCGGAAAAAGCAGGATTAAGGGGAGTAAGTGTTATTGTTGATCGTTACGGAATGTTTGAAAGAACGCGAATAGACGATTCAATGGCGGATATTATTCTTTCGGTTGACGGAAATAAAGTTGAACAGGTTGATGATTTCACGGCGGTTATCGACGAACATAAGCCCGGAGATTCGGTCGAACTTGAAATCTTGAGAAAAGATAAACGAATAAAAGTTACCGTAAAATTAGAGTAAAAATAATATATGGTAACTTCTAAAAAGTAATATTAGGAGGAACGCAGGCGTCTCGCCTGTGCCCTGTTTTTTTACAAAAAACGCCTAAAAATGCGGTCGAGACGACCGCGTTCCTTCTAACCATAAATTTTTACATTAGGTTTTTAGAAGTTCCCATAAAGTAGTTGAGAGTTGATAACAGATAGTTGATAGTGCCGCAGCATGCGATTTACAAACCATTACGGAAAAAACTCCCTATACG
>JAITKS010000115.1 GCA_031278315.1 Planctomycetaceae bacterium
TTGGTATTTTTATACCAGTGCTAAATATTTCACGCGTGAAACGTATGAAAAATTAGTAACATTAACCCAAAATTTAGGAGTAAAAATTATGTCCCCATCAGCAGCAGAAACATATTGGAGCGAAGCAACAATCCAAGGTGAAGCAAGAGGTATAGAGAAAGGTAAAGCAATAGGCGAAGCAACAGGCGAAGCTCGAGGCGAAGTTCGAGGTGCAGCTAATGCGATAATTCGAGTGTTAAGGCGTCGAGTTGGTGAACCTTCGGCGGAGTTGAAAAATAGAATTATGAACGTACGGTCTATTGATAAACTTGATGAACTTTTGGATTTTGCCTCTACTTGCGTATCGCTTGGAGAATTTGCAACAGCATTAAATTAACTTAATGTTTCAGTAGAATGTCTAAACAAAGAAAGACACAAGAAGGTAAAACAAAAAGTAATATGTCAATCGAATATGTGATATAGCAATATTGCTGAATTATTATCAGTGTGGGATATTACATTCAGTGTGGGATATGAGTCTTTGGTATTTTTATACCAGTGCTAAATATTTCACGCGAGAAACGTATGAAAAATTAGTAACATTAACCCGAAATTTAGGAGTAAAAATTATGTCCCCGTCAGCAGCAGAAACATATTGGAACGAAGCCGCAATCCAAGGCGAAGCCAGAGGCGAAGCCAGAGGTATAGAGAAAGGCGAAGCGAGAGGTATAGAGAAAGGCGAAGCCAGGGGTATAGAGAAAGGTAAAGCAATAGGCGAAGCAACAGGCGCAGCTAATGCGATAATTCGAATGTTAAGGCGTCGAGTTGGTGAACCGCCGGTAAGGTTGAGAAATAGAATTATGAGCATACAGTCTATTGATAAACTTGATGAGCTTTTGGATTTTGCCTCTACTTGTGTATCGCTTGGAGAATTTGCAACAGCGTTAAATTAACATAATGTTTTAGTAGAATGTTTTGATAAAGAAATGCACAAGGATATAAAACAAAAAGTAATGTGTCAGTCGAATATGTGATATAGCAATATTGCAGAATTATTATCAGCGTGGGATAGAAGTTTTTGATGCCTTTATATCGGTGCTGAATATTTTACTCAAGAAACGTATGAAAAATTAGTAACATTAACCAGAAATTTAGGAGTAAAAATTATGTCCCCGTCAGCAGCAGAAACATATTGGAACGAAGCCGCAATCCAAGGCGAAGCCAGAGGTATAGAGAAAGGCGAAGCTAGAGGTATAGAGAAAGGTAAAGCAATAGGCGAAGCTAATGCGATAATTCGAATGTTAAGGCGTCGAGTTGGTGAACCGCCGGCAAGGTTGAGAAATAGAATTATGAGCATACAGTCTATTGATAAACTTGATGAGCTTTTGGATTTTGCATTTACATGTGTATCGCTTGGAGAATTTGCAACAGCGTTAAATTAAGAGTGTTTTTAATAATTTGGTAATATTGTAGTATATTGGTGAAATTTTTAACGATAACAGAATTAGTGTCGTGTAATGAAAATTTTATGTTCCGTTAGTAATGTACTTAAAATTTGTTAGCAACATTATGTTGTGATCATAATGACATGTCGTTTCTATAATTGTAAGCTGAGAGATAACGAGCAATTTAAAAATATTTCGGAATATTACGTTAGAATTTTGTTGAACCTAAAGCGAGAAGGTTTGTATTCCGATATAATAATGTTGTGTGAATTTCGTAATTTCAATAAGAGCAATTTAACTTTTAACTAACAAAAACTTAACAATACCATGAATAATATAAATCCAACATCTGTATTAATGTTGTTTCGCCGTCGGCTTGTTGCCAGATTATTTTGGAAAAACACAATAATTTTTTGTGCAATATTTTTATTTTTATGGGGAACGTCTTTACTTGTATTTCGAGTTAGCGGTTTCAATGACGTAAAAATATTTTTCCTGATATTGCCTATATTGTTAGTAGTGCCGTTGTTTGCACTAATTTTTGCGTGGCGGAGAATACCGTCTAATGAGAAGTTGATCTCAATTATCGACAAAGAAAACAATGCCGGCGGACTTGTTATGAGTTCGTTTGAAACGGATGTCGGCAGTTGGGCAGAGCAAATAAACAAACTTAATATTCCTATTGTTCATTGGATACCGAATCGTACAATCGGACTTTTTCTAGCAGCGATTCTTTTTGCTATTACTTCTTTCATTTTGCCTGTTTCTGTTATTTCAGAACAATTGCCGCAAAGATTGAATATTGATGATCAAGTTAGTAAGCTAACAACGCAGCTGGATACTTTAGGTAAAGAAAAATTACTAGACGAAGTCGAAGTACAATCATTAAAGCGCAATTTGAAAATGTTACAAAATGAAGCCGACGGGCTAGGTCCGATCAAAACTTTTGACGCTCTCGAAACGTTGGCAGGACGAATGAATCATGAAGCAGCTAAAACTGTTCAAGAAGCTGAAAGAAATGTAAAGTCGCTCGCGGAAGCGGAATCGTTGGTAAAGAAAGTTCAGGAATTAAGTAATCAACTAGACGCTAAAACTTCAAAAGCTTTGATGGAAGGATTGGCAGAATCTATTGAAAATATGTTGGCAGAAAATAAACAATTGGCTGATTTTCTACAAAACGAAATAGAAGATGAAGACGAAGACGATAAAAATAATGAAAAGAATCAAGATACAATTAATAGTGATAATGAAAAAGATGAAAACAAAAAATCAGAACAAGATCAGAATCAAAATAATGAGTCCGGCAGCGAAAAAGAAGAACAAAATAATAAACAAAATTCTGACAAATCTAAAGACAATTCAAAGCAGCAGCAACAAGACGCTTTGGAAGCATCTTTGAAAAAAATGCTAACAGAAAATAATATGCAGAATCTTTCTCGAGAACAAATGAATAAATTAGCAGAAGCTATGCGGAATTGCGGCGGTAAATGTGAACGTAAAATTGAAAACTTGCAAAAAGCGGGTTTTCCAATAGATAAAGACGCTTTGAAAAAAATAGCAGAAAGTAAACGGGAAGCAAAAGAAGAAGCAGAACGAATGTTAAGCGAACTTTGGGCAAATTGCGATGGCGATCAGTGTGACGGTGATGGTGATTGTGATGGTGAAGGTGAAGAAGTTAGTCCGAGATTTACAAAGAAACAAGATTGGAGAACTGATCCTAATACAAAACCCGGGAAAACACGATTTCAAAAAATTGAAGACGAAGAAGGATTTGATTTTAAAGCTGAAGTATTACCGCCTGCCGACTTTCAGGCTTTTAGAGAAAGTTTAAAAATCGGAGTAACGACGGAAGCTCCAAATAAAAATACAAAACAAAAACCTGAGTTGAATGGCGGTGCTATTGACAATACCGGCGGAGGAACTGGATCAGCACACATGCAACAAATTTATCCCGTGCATCGCAAATCAGTTGGGCGATTCTTTGAAAAGTAATCTGTAATGATTGTTGTTGAACAAAATAAGTGTGTAGGGTGTCGTACGTGTGTTTACTCTTGTCCAATCGGTGCTGTTGATTTAATAAAATTAACAACCGAAAATGGTGAGGTTTCGTCTATCGCAATGATCGATCCGACGGTATGCGGAATTTGCGGTGTATGTATTGACCGATGCCCCAAAAGAGCTGTATCGTTGCAAGACGATAAAAAAATAAACGAATCGAATTTAGTCTCATAAAGTCATAGTGATAGACGCGGGTGAAAGAACGCAATTGTCTCGATCGCATATTGGACGTGTTTTGTAATTAGATTAGTGGAATTTTTTGTTTTTCAATTTTTTATAATTTTTAAACACAAAATATACGAAAAGGAGTTAACTATCAAGAAGTCCCGCTAGGGACGACACTTTATTTACCGTATGCTTTAGCTTACGGATAAAGGAACGCTATAACTTATCCAAGTCCCGCAGGGACGACACTTTATTGAGATATGAGAA
>JAITKS010000144.1 GCA_031278315.1 Planctomycetaceae bacterium
AAGTATTCCTGCCACTTCTTTTTGAGTTCGTCCTTCTTCTCTGAAATTTTAACACTGTCAAAATTTTGAGAATAAACAACAGAATTAAAACATACAATCACAAACATCACAAAAAATAATAAATACTTGCTAATTTCAACAAACATAAAATTTTCTCCTTTCTTGTTTTCAAATTTCACATTTTTCGACGCCGCCTTTGAATCATTCGCCAAAGAGCAATAACAATTATGATCGCCCCCAATCCCATGAGAATATAACGAACTCGATTTGCACTTGTGCGTCGTGAATTGTCAAAATCGGGTTCGGGAAAACCATAAGCCGATAATGTAAAACGCTCGGAATTTTTGTCAAAGATTTCATTTAACGAGAATATTGTTGTTCTTGTCCAGGTTTTTGTCTCCTTTTTATCCGCCAAACTACAGAAATCGTTGCGTTGAACCAATAACGGAATGTTATCTTTGTTTAGTGTGTATTCATTTTCCCACGTAATACTATAACGTCCATTAATATCACTCGGACTATCAAAATAACATTTACCTCTCTTAACAAGCCAATAGTTATCCGGCATTAAAAATATCTCTCCACTACGAATACCGATAACAGTATTATTTTTAGGTTCAAATTCATAAGCCATCTGTACCATCCTAATATTGTTCTCAAAAATACTTTTAAATTTGATTATTTTAAACTCATCCAATTGTATTAAGATCGGCAACCATTCTCTCGCCAACAATAATCCTTGCGAAGTATAATCAGCAATTTTATAGGCTGAAAATTTTTTCCAATTAATACTTCTTTTGTCGGGGAAATACCAATCACCCAGTGAAGGTATTGATGTGTGCATTTCAGCATCTGATATTGTCCAATTTTTACTGCCGTCTGAGTTCAATCGGAAAAAATACCGCTTATTGCTACTTTCTATCTGAACAACCTTACCGGCTTCCAATACACAACATGTAATATTGGGAAAAAAAATAGTAAAGTGACATTGTGAAATCTCATAAGCATTTGATTCTGAATTCATTGGGCGAGCATCGCCGGTACGAGTTAATTTCTCTTCAATGTTTCCTTCACAATTTTTTAGTGAGATCAAATATTGTTTCCATCTAATCGGAGCATCTTGAATAAACTTGTTGACAAGTTCTAGATTGACATCGTCTTCTGAAAATGTAACATTATTGAATAGTAAAACACTACTGATCAATACTACAAAAAACCAAATAATACGACTATTTTGAATCATCGAAATCTTTAACATAAAATATTAAATTACAAATAATGATTAGTATTTCACACACACAAAAAATATATAATATAGGAAATTTCTAAAAACCAACTTATAGAAGTAATGCAGATGTACCTCTCTACACAGAAATTACCTAAACATACGGTCGAGACTATCGCGTTCCCGATAACAATAAATTATTCCACTGATATATTACCCTCATTTCTTGTTTTAAAATTTTACATTTTTCTACGCCGTTTTTGAATGATTCGCCAAAGAGCAATAACAATTATGATCGTCATTAATCCCATGAGAATATAACGAACACGATTGGCACTTGTGCGTCGTGAATTATCAAAATCCGGTTCGGGAAGACCGTAATGAGAAAGAGTAAAAATAGAAGGAGGAAGTTTATTATTACTTGAGTCAATCTTCTCAAATTTCGATATCCAAGATACGGCAGGTTTTTTGCTCTTTAATAACGAAAACACAACTTGCTGAATTTGCGGAATTTCACGGTCACTGTCTAAATAAGAAATATCAATGATATTTTGAAACCGCGATAATCCGTTTTGCTCTTTTCGTTCTAATTCCAGATAAACTTTACTAATAGTCCAGTGTCTTTCCGGAACAAGATATACTTTTCCTTTTTTTATATCAGCAAAGATGCCTTTTTGTAAATCGGAAGATTGAAAAGAAAAATCAAGAACGAACGTATTGCAGGAATTAATGTTTTCTTCTGTAATGTTCGTAATGACGAAATCATTACTTTGGATTAGTTCGTTAAGAGACCGTCCAAAAATAGAATACGAAGATTTTACAGTGGATACTGTCGATTCTTGCTCATCCAGAATCGCATTGTTACCGGTCAATCCGCAGAAATTAATACGCCATCCATTTTGACTTTGTTTACGTTTTAATATTTCGAATGAATACTTGATATTCGAACAAGCTATTGTTTCATAAGAATCATCCGCTTTATTAGTTTCTTTAATTCGTTCTTTTTTAAAAAAGAATTGACCAGCTTGGTTGTAAAGCTCATATCGAAAAATCTCTTTTTTGTCTTTATATTGGTCATTCTCTTCTGTCCATATACAGTGTGAATTCTCAAAATATTTGTCGAGTATTTTCCAATGTTCATATCCTTCCGTTTTTAGCCTTTCAAGCAATTTTTCCGCAGTTGCCGCTGTAACGATGTTCGGCATGAAAATAAAACAACTTGAAACCAAAAAAATTAAAAATTTGTAACGCATTTCGTTAATCCTTTCTGAATTATTACTGCTTCAATAAAAATAACCAATAATTAAGAACGGTTTCATAACTGGTTTTCAGTAATTTCTCAAAATGAGAAATCAGAATCACAAAAACTATGTTATGAAACCATCCATTCTGATACAAAACACCAATCACTTCACTAGTTGCGGAATCATCTTTATTGTCGAGAATATTCTAACCGCATTTGTTTCAAATCATCACGAAGTAAAACCTGTTTTACAATGCCGTTTTCCAATTCCATAACAATCGGCGTTTCCGCAAACCACGACATTTCCTGATTTAGAAAACCGTTGATAAAATCAACCTCTTCAAAATCAAGATTGTTTCCTTTAATATTCATCTCCAAAACGGCAAGCGGACAATTTTTTGCTTTGACCAATTTTGCAATGAATAGTTTTGCTTTCCGACATTCGGCACAACCAACTCGACGAAGTAACACTATGAAGTAACACTATCCAATGGCCGGTTACGATTTTCCCGCCGTAATTTACATAATCAATTCCTCCTGTCAAGTATGACTATTGACGTTATAACAAAAAAGCTCATTTATATATTACAAAAATTTTATTCGCTGTGTTCTCTGTGTTCTCTGCGGTTAATAAAAAAATTAAAACAAAAATAGCAAAATATCAAAATAGACCGTTACGAAAAAATTCTACTGATATATTACGAAATTTATAATCTTGACACAAAACGCAAAAATCTCTAAAGTTCGCAATGTTCCATATAAAGACATTGGAAAATCTCTAATAAAAGACTCATTATTAGAGACTCACAATCATTAAATATTTTACTGAAAACTTTATCAATTATTTTAATCCAAAGTGCAGTATATTTTTCGTTTCAATAATTTCAAATTATTTTTTTTAATAACTAGTCTAATCACAATTTTTTTGATTGCGATCGGAAGCGGTTGCCGTACGCACAACAAAATTAAACAAAATGATATTGCATTTGCTGACTCTATTACGTCAAACAAACAAATAAATAACTCGACAAATAAAAAATCAACTCTGACCGCCGACAACAATAATTTATGGCCCGATGAAATTCCTATTCCATCCGCTGCAATTATTAATCAAAACGATATACAAAAAAAATCAATAACACCTTCATTTCAAGAATCAAAACCGGTTGCAGCAACTGCGGCAATTTCAAACGATAACACTACAATTTCAAACGATAATGCTGCAATCCAAAGTCAAGAAAATCAGAATGCCCAAGATGTTATCACGCCGCCGCGTAAACTCGATTCACTTTTAATTGAACCAAAACAACTCGATGAAAGCAGTAAACAAACAAAACATGTCAATAATACAAATTCTAATTCTAAAAATGAAAAAAATTCACTCGATAAAACCGGACAAATCAATTCAAATAAAACAACAACTATCGAAACCGTCTCTGTATCCGAATTGACAACAAAACAACAAATTCCGGCTGCTCTTAAAAACAACGAAATGACTCTGCAAGATTTTCAAACATTACTGACTAATGCAGTATGGCAGCCGAATGTCCAACTCGAACATTGGACTGAAAACGGTTTGAAAAAAAACAACAATTACAATTCAATTACATCAAGAGAACGACTCGAAGAAATTAAACAATTAAATCAAACAGACAAAGAAAAACTGACCAAAAACAAAAAACAAAAATATATCGACCAACTTATCTCAACTTGGCGATGGTATAATAATGACATCGACGAAATCGTTAAAAAACAACTCGACCCTGACGAAAACTCTCGACCGGTTTTTCCTGTTGACCCAAAAATATTTCTCGAAAATGAAAACTATAAACAATCTAAATATAAGTCATTACGCTCTAACGCAGCAATCTTAATGGGACGCTGCAAAGATTATGACGCTGTAGATTCATTAGTTGAAATCGTCAAAAACGAAAGATTAGACACAATTCGATGCGCCGCCGTCGAAACATTAGCACAAATGGAACACGTTACTTTTGAAACGTTAATACCTCTGCTTGAATTCGCTCGAAAAAGAAATAACATTGCCAATATCAAATCAGATAATAATCGTAACGATAATGATTCTTCAAACAATACAAATATCGATCAAAATAATCGCACAAACCAAATAATCGTCATCAATAAAACGCTTTGGATAGAATTACTTACAGCAATTTCACAAAAAATCTCAACTTGGGAACACCCATGTTTCCTCGACGCACTTTCTACAGATAATATTGAAGTACGGCGAACATGCGCCAAACTATGGCGAATACGATCAGAAGAATTTTGGTCGAAAAAAAATATCAAATCGAATTATCGTAACAAAAAAGATCAAGCAGAAAATTCATATCACTTGCCGAAACGATTTCTTGTTTTTGTACGATTAGAAAACGATTTGCAAACTAGAATCGATATGATCAAAACACTCGGAATTTGGAAAGAACCTGAACTTTTGAATATTATCGCAAACGACTTAAATAACGCCGATATCAGATTACGCTCGACCGCAATTGACGCAATCGCAACAGCAAAATGCAAAGAAGCAGAAAAAATATTGAAAGAAAAATTACACGATACTTCAACCAAAACCCGCGCAAAATGCGTTGAAGCACTATCAAAACTAGGCTGCATCGAATATGTATTACAACTCGCCGACGACAAAGAACACGATGTACGAATCGAAATTGCAAAAGCAATATCATTATCTCCAAATCACCATACCGCAAAATTAGCGCAACAATATATCACAAATGATTACGAAGAAATAAAACTCGCAGCATTAAATTCGCTCGCTTCGTGGAAAAGAATCGATCTGTGCGGCGAAATTTTAATTGAATCATTACAAAACCGAAGCTTGAAAGTTAGAAAATTAAGTGCCGAAATATTATCCTCTTATTTTCCCGAAGCAATTGAACTCCTAGCAACAAATTCTATCGCAGATAAAGACAGAATAAATATCGTTACAAAAATTCGGACACAACTCAATGAGTATTTACAATCATTACAATCAGATGATCAATCAGCAAATAATAATTACGCTGATAATGATCAAAATGAGAATGAGAATGAGAACGAAAATAAGAACGAGAATGAAAATGATACGAAAGAATCAATTATTGTTGCTAATAATAAATCTGTTTTTGAACCGAAAAGAAATAACAAAATTAATTTTACCGATACCGAAATTGATGACGTATTTGAAATGATTGAGAGCTTAAACGGTTCGGTAATGACTTCTATTCAAATTGACACAATCAAGCGTCGTTTAACCAATTACGGCGGCAAATTATTAAACATTTTGGAATATTTGTACGAAAACTATGATGATTTTGCAATTCCGAAATTAGTTGAAAATATACTTGCCGAAAACAACGAAATATTCGCTTTGATATTGCAGCTTGATTCTGATAATGCGTTGATTCGCCGTAAGGCGGCGTCGAATTTATTGCGCCGCAGCAAGATTGAATCGTTAGGCGGAATTGCAAGTTCACAAATTTTGAATCGCAGTTTAGAAGAAACTGATATTTCGATGTTGATGTTATATCTTGGAGCGGTACGTAATTCAGATGAGTACAAAGCTAGGTATCTTTCGGCTTATATCATTCAATCCGGCGGACGGTTTGAATCGGTTGAATTGCGAAGATTCGTATATGAAATATTCGGCGAAATCGGTTGCGGACACGATTTAATTATCGTTGCGCAAAACATAGGCGATCAGCGGCGGGATATTTCAAATGCAGCTTTTGTTGCAATGATTAAAATTTTACGTCAACTCAAAGACAATGAATTTGAAGAGATTCGAGTTGAAACCGCAACAAAATTATGGTCAAAATTTGTTGCAAGCGATTTGTTATCTCAAGTAGAAATCAGTGCGGCGATTTATATGCTAGGCGATGATTCAGGAGCGAAATCGTTTTTGAGAGCTTCGTTTTCGCCGGATCCGCGAATTCGTCTGCATGTTGCGAATGTAATTGAAGTTCTAGCAGACCCTGATTTTATGTCTGTCTTGATTAGGTTTCTCGACGATAAAGATACAAATGTCAGACGAGCAGCTCTTACAATTCTACCAAAATTAGCAGACGAAGATATAGGAATTATTGAAACAGAAATTCCGATGGAACACGAATTGTCAAAAAATCAAAAAAAGATCGCCCGCTGGAAAAAATGGTACGCAGAAAAATATAAATGAGTAATCTTGCAATAGATTTTTTTTCGTAACTGTCTATTGGAATATTTTTGTTGTAAATTTTTCAAACACGAAACACACAAAATCACACGAAACACACGAAAAAATTTTTTAGATAATTTTCGTGTTATGAATTTTTACATGAGATTTTTATAAGTTCACTTGAAACGTGTTTGCTAGTGTCTGGACATTTAATTTTATTTTTATATACTTTTCAGCTCGTCGATTTGACATCGGGTTTTCTTGTGATCTTTATGTCAAATCTGTTTACAAGAGTTGAAAGAAAAACATTATACACAACTCGTATTATGAAATTCGGCTTATGAAATTTGCCGATACAAAATCAAATAAGACGAGTAATGTATAAACAATAATCTTTACTAAATCGTTACAAACAAAATTAACAATAGTAATGCAATAGAACTTTTTTGAATTTGTCAGCAAATTCTTATTCGTTTCTTTTACGCCCGCTATTGAAAGGAAAAAAAATGAAAAAATATTGGACTTTAAGTTCTTTAATATTGGCAGAGATTGTGATTTTATTTTCTCAATCGATGTTGTTTGCAGATGACATTTTGAATATCCCGTCTTTGTCTGTTCGGACTTTTCCAAGTGCCGAATGCGCCGTAGATGACTGGACAGCTAAAGCTCAAACTTTGGATTACGGCGAAACCAAAAAACTCGCCGTCGAAACCGAAAACGACGGCTATATCGCTAAAGCATTGACGCTTTGGGAACGTGTACTCGACAGAACAACTTGCACCGAAGAGCAGCGAAACGAAGCACGGACTCATATCAAAATATTGCGTCCGCGAGTTCAAACTAATACTGATCCTGAAAAAGCAAAAAAATGGAACGTTCTAGTTTTTATCTACAAAGAAGTTAAAGCTGAACGAAAACAAACCGACGGTAAAGTTACAAAATATCACAAAATTTTTACGGAAAAAAATCTAACAACAATTGGAAAAGAATTAGCAGGATTTCGCGATTTAGTATTCGAATGGTCAAGCGGTTTATTGCTGCTGGATTTCAAAGTAGTATTTATCAACGAGCCGCTTACAGACATAAGTTTAGTTTTTTCTGATAACGGTTTTCCTATCGGTCCGAATGAGGTGAGTAAAGAATTCAAAAAATATTCGGCAGAAAAAAAATACGATACCATAATAACGTACATAAAATGCCGCGGCGACGAAGGACCTAATATTGATTGTCCATTTACGGCAGCAATGTACGGCCGATTACGCAATTTAAACGGCGCAGGTTATATGATGGTTCCATGGGCAACAAACTATCCGTATAAAAATGAAATGTACGGCGAAATGGAATTACACGAATGGTTACATCAAGTTGATGACATCGTTCATCATTATCTTGGCTACCCGCAAGGTACAACTCGATCTCCCGACGACGGACGCGGCGTAGGCGATAATCGTCCAAACGGAGAAGAAGAATACAAAAAACCAAAAGATTGTCACACTTGGACATATTTCTATAAACACCTAATGACTGAACATTTAACCCGTCAAATCTGGACAGAACTAACCACAACAAATCCGCCGAAAGATAAAAAGAACGGTGCAAAAATTAAAATTATCAGTAAATAATATATAGAGAAATTATAAAAATATTTCATAGAAATTATTGTTGCCGGAACGCAGTTGTCTCGACCGCACATTTAGATATTTTTTTGTACAAAAGGAATGCAGATGAATGTCTGCGTTTCTTTTCTGCGTTTCTTTTCTGTGTTTTATTTCGGTTTTAAATTTAGGTGTTTTTAGAAGTTGTCTTATGTTTTTATTTGTTCCTTGTCAAGTTGGTTCAGAGCGTTTACTGAAAGATGAAATCAGTAAGTTTTATAATTTTAACAGTGCATTTTCGCGTTCAGGTTTTGTTACGTTTAAGGTGTCTGACGAATTGCAATCGCAAGATACAATTCGGGCGATAATGTCTCAATGGCTGGAGCGATCAATTTTTTCGCGAACGGTTTCTATCTTTATCGGCAAGTTACCGCAAGCGAATTTGGTTGATTCGATTTGGCGTCTTGTTTCTCAATCTCGATATTTTATTAATCGAGTACACGTTTGGGGACGAGATAAATTTATGCCCGGTCAAAATGGATTTGAACCTAATATTCCAACAGATTTAATTGAATTACATAACGGCTTGGTACGAAATTCTCCGCAACCGAAATTTTTAGGCATTGACAGTAATCGATTTGATCAAGCTGCTTTTATCGGCGAAACGGTATTAGATGTAGTTCGAGTAGAAGATGATTTATATTTTGCCGGAGTACATTTTGTTACAGAAAATTCTCCGATACATGTTTTGTATTCAGGCGGAATAATTCCGATTCAACTTCCGCCTGAAGCTGTTTCGCGAGCTTGGTTGAAATTTGAAGAGGGATTACAGTGGGCAGGATTTCCAATTGGCGAAGGTTCTAATTGTGCGGATATTGGAGCGTCGCCCGGCGGCGGTTCTCAAACTTTACTTTCGCGAGGTGCAAAAGTTCTGGGTGTTGATCCGGCGGTAATTGCACCGAGTGTGTTAAAAAATCCAAATTTCAAACATATTCGCGGCAAAATAAATCAGACACAACGTTCTTTATACAAAGACGTAAGATGGGTAATCGCTGATATAAATACCGCTCCAAAATATACGCTGGATGTTTTGGAGGATGTCATAAAATACAATTCAAAAATTGAAGGAATGTTATTCACATTAAAATTATTACGATTAGAACTTGTTGAACAAATCCCGCAATTTCTACAACAAATATACAAATGGGGATTCAAAAAAATTAAAATCAAACAACTAGTTTTCAACAGACAAGAAATAATGGCCGCCGTACAAAAAAAATAAAAAATGAAAAATGAAATATCTATTCAATTGACATTTCTAACAATTTAAGGTTCCTATGATTTCAGTAACATTTTTTGCTCCGATTTCGGTTAGGGCGTCAGGTAAAGCGTCGAGAATTTTAATTGCTGCGGTTGGATTGTAAAAATTTGCGGTACCAATTTGTATAGCCGACGCCCCAGTAACGAAAAATTCCATAGCGTCATCAATTGTTTCGATTCCTCCGATTCCAATGATTGGAATGTTCACCGCTTTGAAAATTTGGCGTACACATCTTAATGCAATTGGTTTTATTGCCGGACCGCTTAAACCTCCGAATCCGTTACCGAGTTGCGGTTTTTTCGTTCTCCAATTTACCGCTAATCCCAGACATGTATTCACAGCCGAAATTCCGCCAGCACCGCCGGCTTCTGCTCCTTTTGCAATTTCGCCGATATTAAAAACGTTAGGCGATAATTTAACGAATAACGGTAAATTAATCACTTTACAAAATGCAGAAACTATACGTTCACAAAGTTTCGGGTCTGTTGCGAAATCGACGCCGCCGCTTACATTCGGACAAGAAACGTTTAGTTCTATTGCATTTATTCCTTCTGCTTTTTGTAATTTTTCGCCCCATATTGAACATTCCTCTATATTTTTTATTGCAACGCTAATGATTATTTTGGTACCGATTGTTCGCAGATAAGATAATTTCGTAACAATGAAATCATCGATACCGTCATTATCTAATCCGATAGAATTTAATAAACCGGAAGCGGTTTCAAAAGTTCGGGGCGGTTGATTTCCTGGCCGCGGAAAGAGTGTTACTGTTTTAGGAATAATTCCGCCGAGACGAGATAATTCAAAAAAACCTGACATCTCATCGGCGTAACCAAAAGTTCCCGACGCTGTCAATATCGGATTATTAAAAGGTAATTTCTTTAACATTATTTTGACAAATTATGGTTATTATTTATTGTAACAATTAATCTGAAATGCAATTTCTTGTCTAGATTATTTGTTAAATTTAAGATTAATATTATTTGTTAAATTTAAGATGAATAAAATGTATCGACTTGTAATTTTGTTATGTTACGGACAGTATCAGCAATAGAATCAAGTTGTTCATTTGAGAGAGGTAACGCCCAATTTTCAGGTGTATTGCGGGCGGCAGTATAGATTTGAATTCGAATAATATTATTTGTGTGAAAAGAAAGTAATCGTTGTGAGTATTGTTTGATTTCGGATTCGTTTGGACTTTGACCGTCAATAGAAAGAAAGCAAGATTGAATTACTATTGGGATTCGTTTTGTCAATTCTTTTAAATTGTTTAAGATTTGTTCATATTTTATAGAGGAGCGTGAAATTTTTTTAAAGAACTCCGGGGTGCCGGCATCTAATTTTGTCCAAATTTCGCCATTATTTTCGAGTATTATTTCGAGTGAGTTTTGAATATGTTTAGAGTGAAGCATTGTACCGTTTGTGATCAAAACAATTTTTACGGAATCATCGCAAAGTTGTTTTCGGATATTTGTAACGCATTTGATTGCATCTGAAAAGGCGGCGGCTAAAGTTGGTTCTCCGTCTCCGCTGAATGCGATATCTTTTAGTATTCGTTTTTCATCAGACAAGCGGGAAAACCAATGGTCTTGAAAGAGTGAGCCGTCGTTAATCATACTTATAAGTTGACGGAGTTCCGATTCGACACGAATGCAATCAACGAAATCGGATTTCTTATTGATTTGTTTTTGTTGATCTTCTTCTGCGATTACTTGGCAGTAAACGCAAGAGAAGTTGCATTGTCTATTTGGGCTTAAATTTACACCAATTGAAAGTCCGCCTGATCGGCGGCTGACAACTGGATAAACATAACGAAACTCGCAAAAGCTACGAGGATGATATTGAACCAATGACGGCATTGTATTGTACAAGTTATATGTAAGGTTGAATCGATAATATAAAAATAATATAAAAATATATTTCAAAAAAGCGGTAACAGGAAAAAATCAAAATCAAACAAAAAAATAATTGCGAACAGTTTAGAATTTATTTCAACAACTGCAAGAGGTAATCCCCCTTTTCTCTAACGTGAGTGAATTTATAAAAACATAATATTCTACTGAAATATTACGAAAAATTGTATTTCATATATTTTTTTCGTCTATTTATTTTTTTCGTGTGTTTCGTATTTCAAAAAAATTTCACTGATATATAACCAAAAAACATTTTACGACGGAATTACAATATAACTTCAATATCAAAAAATAACGACTTAAACGGTTGTATTAAACATATAAAAAAAATAACATAAATAAAGTTTAACGATTATTTAATTGTTATAATCCGATTATACGTTAAACTTCAACATTTTTAATAAGAAATATTTTCATTGAACAATTTACTCACTCCCTTTAGTCAAGTTTTCCGAAACTATCCGCCGATACAAAATCATAGCCAATTATCCGGCGTGCGAAAATATTTTATTTTCATGTAACCGCCAATTTTGAAAATTAAGTTGTTCTTATAAATTTCAACTTCTAATTTTCATACATTTTAGTCAAGAAGTTTTTTTGTTTTGCGGCACATTAAAATTATAGAATAAACAAAACTATAATGTTTCATCAATCTATAATTTTCGGATATTTGGTTTGTGTGTATGTATGTTTATGAAAAAGGATTTTAATCTCGTGCGTGTTCCATGGAGGATTAAATAATGCGGCTGATAATAACATCGTTGTTTTTTATTATTTCATTGACAGTAGGAATGATGTATCCGATGTCTGTGGCAGCTCAATCATGGATTGATAATCAGACGGCTGCCGATGCGATTGCTGCTAGTCTGGCAGATCGCTTCCCTAGATACGATATATATATTCAGTATCGAGGAGGTCAATTAGAACTAAAAGGCGAAGTAAGCAGCGAAGAAATGATTCGTGATATTGATGAATATGTACGTAAAATAAAAGGCGTATCGGTAACTTCTGTAAATAATCAGTTGACTATCGGTAAAAGCGGCGTAGGATACATTCCAGCTAATCCTCTAAACAATACAAATATGTTGCGTAATAACAATATCACTCCCAACAACAACAACAACAACAACAACAACAACAACAACAATAACAATAACAATAACAATAATAACAACAATAATAATAATAATAATAATAATAGAACAACTCCGCGCGTTTCGCCTGAAACAATTAATACATTGAGTAATGCCGCTAGACCCGAAATAACAAATCCGCCAAGTACAAGTAATAATGAACCTCCAGCAATTATCGGTGCGCCCGTGCCGCTGCCTTCACGCTTTAATACCAATACACCCTTGCTAATTGCTGACTCTGACAGAGAACCTTATTACTCAAATAATCTACCGCCGACAAATTCAACAAACACACCTACAAGAGCAAACTATGAATCAGATAATTTAAACAATTCAAATAATTTAAACAATAGAGTATCTTCCCCTTATAATGAACCAAGATTTAATAACGCAGCAACAGCTCCAACTAATACGTCACCGCGACCGGAATTTCGACCCGCTGCTGCCGCTGCGTTACCGCTTTATTCTATGCCGAATGCAAATAATATACGAAACGGCAGCGGTGTTTATTATGTCGCTAACAATACTAACACTTACACACCGCCTCCAGTTCAACCAACACCTTATGCTGCTATACCTGCACAAAATTATGGAAGTTATCCGTATTATGGTGCTACCGGTCCAATGCCTAATGCGTATAATCGTCCGTATTTACCGCCGTACGCTTGGCCTTCGTATGCAACGTATCCAAATTATGCACAAGTATCGTATCCGCGTTCTTATTCAGTGCAAGCGTGGCCTTATATTGGTCCGTTTTATCCGTATCCGCAAGCTCCTTTAGGTTGGAGACAAGTTACATTAAAATACGATCATGCAAGATGGTGGCTCGACTTTAACGACGGTGAACCTTCGGGACCTTTATCGCCGCTATTTAGACAATCAAGCGGATATAAATATTAAGAATAATATCTTTTTGTAATTTGACATTTCGGTTTATTAGAGTAATTATTACGTTGAAATTAAATTAAGAATTTTGAGATCAACAACAAAAAGATTCATCATTGAAAAAGCTGTTATTTGTATGTTATTTGTAACTATTCAATAATCAACCTCTTTCAAGACAACTACTGAATAGTTACAAATTCTGCTGAATAGTTATATCTGTTACATCTATATCTATTACATCTATTTTGATTCTGATATTTCGATAATTGCACCGTCGTTGTTTATGAATGCAATTCGTACACCGGGCATAGGCGAAAATGGCTGTAGTAAAATTGTCTTATCGACCAAAGCGGCGTCTAAATCATCGACTGCAAACGCTGCGTGAGGTTTTGTTTTGATCAATTCGTGCATTGGACTATTCTCATCGAATTTTAGCCATTCGATACCATACGGATCAGTTGTTGGGTCAGTTACGTGAACACCCAATTCACTGATATATCCTATCCATTTTTTTTCTTGCGTTGTTGGAACGCCGAAATGTAAGTATTTCATTTTTCGTTTCAATAATTGTTAGGGTTTTAAACTGTTCTCACTTGAATTTTCGGATCGGGCTGCCTGCTTACTTATTTATTGTAGAGCAGGCATTTACGCCCTTATATTGCCGAAAATTCATAGTACGATACGTATAATTATAGTTTTATAGTTTTACGTGAAGTCTATAGTTTAGCTTTTGGATTTTTAAATTTCAGACCGTCATTTGAATGGAACGATGCATATTCGGTAACGATAGCACCATTTGCACCTGCCAACATGAAATGAAAATCACCTATTCCGCTCAAAGCTGCTTCGCTTCCTTTGCCTGTACCGGCTTTGAGTTCAACGCACTTAAATGCAGTAATTGCATTAGCGTCGAGTTGTGATTGCGGCAGTTTGACCGGCAATTTATCCGCGTCATCTTTTGAGCCGCCTTTTCCGAAATTGTAGATACTTCCGTGCCGTACTTGCCAATATTCATGTTTTGCCGGTTTATCTTCAGCTTCGACGTGTGCGTGTTCGGGTATCATTTGGAACGGCAGAAGATAAATTTCATGTCCGAAGTAGCCGTGTTCTTTATCATTGAGCCAAAAAATACCGCCCATACCGACATTAGTGAAATCACCAAGACCAAAATCTACTACCCAAAATCGTTCATCTTTTATAACATCGGGCAGTGAGTAATTGTGAAATCTGAACATTTCAGTATATGCGTCTTTTGCCGCTTTAACATTGAAACTGCCGTCAGGATTATAAAAGTGTTTGTTCGGATATTTCACAAGTTGTCTGCTGCGTTGACGGCGGCGTCCTCGTGTATTGTCTTGAGCCGATATATCCGTTCCTAATACTGTAGCGGTTAAAACTACACCGCCAAGAATGTTGGTTAATAAATCGCGTCTATTCATTTTTTTCTCCTTTGTTTTTGCAGCTGTTCGTGAGTTATTTTAAATTAGAACAGTTACGGGGTTAAAATCTTGTTTCGGAATTTACATTTTAACGATTCCGATAAATCGTTTTTGAGTTTATCTGCAATTGAAATTTCGGCTATTATTTGAATCACGTATCCTAACGTTGGAAAGGAGTTTTGTAATCTTATTGATATAGCCGAATTTGAATATGCAGAATTGATCGGCAGCATTTATATCAAGTTAAATTTTTCCACTTAATGACACATTGTATTATAGAATCTGTGATACAAAAGCGTCTTTGTAAAAAACATTATGCACTCGAACAATGATTTTCGGTGATTCAAAGCTATTCATTAAAAAGTCTGCTTTCAAACAAGTAAGCAGACAGCAGCTTGAACAGATCAAACCGAAAATTAAAATGAGAGCAATTTCATAAATGCTAAAAATCAGCAAACATTTTATAAAATAAATTTGTAAACGCAAGTGATATTCTTGTAACGGCTCAATTGAATATTTTTGTAACGTAATATTTCAATAGAGAATTTTCTAAAAAAGCTCCTTCTTTAAGCTAAAGCATACGGTTAATAAAGTGTCGCCGCTAGCGGGATTTCTTGATAGTCAGCTCCTTTTCGTGTGGGGCGTGTTTAAAAATTAAAACTAAAATCGGAAATGTAAATAAAAATAATATAACAATTTGTATGTTTTACCAATTGAGTTCATTGGCTTCATCCCAATGTTCGTATAGAGTGTTGATTTTTTCTTGTTCTTCTTTTATTTCAAGATGAATAGTTCGTATTCGTTCTCTATTTCTTGTGATTTCTGGTTGTAATAAGTCTTCGTTTAATGTCATTAAATGCGTTTCGCGTGCGAATATTTCTGCTTCGATGTCAGTAATTTTACGAAAAGGAAATTTGCGGATACGTTTTTCTTTTTTTGTGGTATTTGTTGTATTTTGAAATGATGTTGTTTCGTTTCTGTTATTTTTTTTCTTTTCCGCTTCTTTTCTTTTTGCATTTTCTTTCCATTGTTTTTGAGCGATTTGTTTGTCAGTTAAATTTTCTTTGTTCGTGTTTTTCGTATTTGATATTTTTATATCCGATGATTTCAAGTTAGAAAAATTTACTTTTCCAGTTGAGTTCGTATTTTCTTTACGGTCGTTTATTCCGTCTGTGTTGAACGGGTCTATTAATAGTCCGCTTGCGATCATTTGTTTGAATGTTGAATAATTTCCTTCAAGAGTTTTGAATTGTCCGTTTGGTTGAATTATTAAAAGATGATCAGCAATTCTGTCAACAAAATATCTGTCGTGAGAGATAAATAATACAGTTCCATCGAATTCTCTAATAGCTTTTTCCAGCCCCGCTCTTGCCCATACGTCGAGATGATTTGTCGGCTCGTCGAGTATCAATACGTTTGCGTCTTCGGCAGATAATTTTGCCAGAGCTGCTCTGCATCGTTGTCCGCCGCTTAAACTTTTTATGCTTTGAAGTTGTTGGTCTCCGGTCAGACCGAAAGCACCGAGTAAGTTACGTCTTGCAGGTTCTTCGAATATTTTTTTTGCGGGACGGATTGCATCTACTACTTGCATTTCGTCATTTAGTTCTGTCAGCTGTTGATCGAAATATCCGATTTTTAATCCTGCACCATGAATAATTTTGCCTGTATCAGGTGTAATCAAGTTAAGCAGACATTTCAATAACGTTGTTTTTCCGCAGCCGTTTGGTCCTAGTATTCCCCATCTTTCGCCCCGCTCGATATTGAATGTTACACTGTGAAAAAGCGGTTTAATTACGCCGTTTTCAGTTGCAAATCCTTTTGATACATTATCGAAACGAAAAATCATATCACCGGCTCGCGGCGGTTTATGGAAGTACATCGCCGGAACATCGATTTTACGCGGTAAATCTACGGGTGATTCAAGTAATCGTTCAAGTTTCTTGCGTCTATCTTCAGCTTGTGCCGCTTTCATTCCGTAATGATTACGGCGAATAAACTCTTTTGCTTTTTCAACATCTTCGGTATATTTTTCATAAGTACGCGTTTGAACTGCTAATCGTTCTTCTTTGAGCGAAACGTATTTTGTAAAGTTACCAGAATAATCATCTATCGTGCCGTGATATAATTCGAATGTTCGGTTGGTTACCCGATCTAAAAAATAACGGTCATGTGAAACAAGTATAACAGCCGCAGATGTTGCATGTAAAAACTCTTCCAACCATTCAGTTGCAGGCAGATCAAGATGATTTGACGGTTCGTCGAGTAACATAATATCGGGTTCTTCAAGCAGAAGTTTAGCAAGATTAAGCCGATTCATTTCGCCGCCGCTTAATGCTGTTACCGATTTCTCAAAATCATTATCTGTAAAACCGACACCATGTAAAATACGTGATATTCGATGATCTAAATGATACGCATCATGACGCTGTAACGATTCATGAATTATGTCGTATCGTGCGGCTAGACGGGCAATTGCGGATTCGTCTTTCGTGTCAGACATTGCCGTTGCAATCCGTTCCGCCTCATGCTGCATTTCAATCAACGACGCAAGAGCAAGACGCGCTTCCTCGATGACTGTTCTATCCGTAATTACATCGGGACGTTGTTCTAAATAACCAATATTTATTCCCGACGCTTTATCGATTGAACCTTTCTCAGACTCCTCACGACCCGCAAGAATATTCATAAGAGTCGTTTTGCCGCAACCATTCGGTCCGACAAGTCCGACTTTATCTCCAGCACGAAGTTGAAACGAAACATCAACTAATACCGCTTCGGCAGAAAAATGTTTACGCAAATGATCAACTGTTAAAATTACTTCCATACTACTTTCGGCAATTCTAGATAATTGCTAATTTCAAATTTTTGTGTGTTTGTGTTTTTTATTTTTGTGTTTTGTGTGTTTGTGTTTTATGTTTTTAAATTATGATTAGACAAATCGGATACTCAACGTAATTGACAATTCGGTTTTTTATAAATATGCAGATCATGTTTCGTGCTTGAATTTTCAGTATATTTCATAATTAAATTAAATCAAACCAAACCAAATCAAACCGAAATCAAACCGAAATCTAATTTGTGAAAATCGTGATAAGTATATTCAAAAAAATAAATTTTTAGAGATGTCCTAATAATCTATCCTCATAATCTAATCAAATATTCCAGACTAAAGGAACAGCTTCAAATGGTGACGGCGGTTTGGGAATTAAAATTCTTGCAATTTTTTCTATTAACTCTGAAATGCCCGCACCTGTTTTCGCACTAATACATATTCCATCCGGTAAATCTGTTGTTAAAGTTGTTAAATCTGATTTGTTATAACATGTCAAGACATTTTTTGAAACGATAATTTCAGACATTGCTTTGTTACGGTTTGTTGTCAGATCAGTTGTCAGATCAATTACGTAAATTACGAGGTCTGCTTCTTCGATCTGTTTAATGCTTCGATTGATTCCTTCGTTTTCTATTTCGTTTGAGATATTGTTCCGTATTCCTGCCGTATCATAAATTGTTACAGGAAAACCGTCAATAGCTGTTTGTGCTGCAATTACATCTCTAGTCGTTCCGTGTACTGGACTTATTATCGTCCTATTATAACCGAGTATTGCATTAAATATACTGCTTTTACCAACATTCGTCTCTCCTGTTAAAACGACTCGAAAAGGTTTAACTAAATGTTGACCTGTCAATTTATTTTCTTCAATACGGTTCCGCAGCTCGTTTAATTGATTTTGATATTGGTTACGCAACAAATCAGTTTGAATTTTACAATCAACTTTCGAATCGTTATTTTCAATTGCAATATTGTGATCAATCATATCGATAGATACAGATAATTTGTTGATTTCCGCCGACACATTTTCCATTGCTCCATGATATTGATCAATCAAAATTTGAGCAGTACGTTTTGTCGCCGCAAAAGGTAATAAACGTAATGCTAATTCACGTTGAGAATTGTTACTCGTATCTGTTGATATTGCGGTCGATGTTGATTCTATACAATTTTTAATTTGTACTCCGTCGCTTGCAAATGATTGCGCGATTACATGAAAAATCATATCGCCGCCGTGACAATGAATTTCGACATTGTTCGAATCAATTATTCGAGAAACAATTTCTTCAAATTGATCCGTTTCGTCAAGGCGTAGTTTGCCGAAATACGGATAAGCCGGCAAATAAGATAAATGCGTCATTTTAGATTGCGGTATAAATCGTAACGAAAAAAGATCAACCGCTTTTGAACCGGTCAGTAACAACGTTGTTACACCGCCGCGTCCGGCAGGTGTTAACCGCATTAAATATGTTACGCTCATTTGTAATTTTATGCGTATCGGTTAATTTGTTAATTTGTTAATTTGCAATAATCGTTACAAATATTCACTGATATATCACGCTGCGTTATATTATGTTACGCCGCGTTTTCTTTACGTTTCAAATCTTTACTGATAACGATAAAAACAAAAAAATCATAAATTGCATGAACTGCAATCGGAATAATAATATTACCGGTTTGAATCATAATTATTCCTAGATAAATCGAAATAATAAACGCAAGAAAAAAATACATTTTCGTCATTGCGTGAGCTGCTCCGAATAATATTGAAACGAAAATTATAATTAACGCTAAACGATAATTTATCCAATATTCTGTTCCGAATCTAATTGTGTCTTTTGTCCATGTATCTATTGTTGTGCAAAGTCCGTATTGTAGTAAACCTCTGAAAAAAAGTTCCTCGCCCAATCCTGCAACTATTGCAATAACCGCTAATTGCAAAATTGTAAGTTGACTCATATACTCTTGAAAAAATTTGTATATCAAACGTTTTATTCCGCGAATACTCTCAAACGGTAATATTACAGAAATAAAATAACAAACTAAAAGCGGAACCGTGAAAATAAATATGCTAAAAATTTCGGTAATACCAAAATTGACTCCATACCACAAATTTAATCCACATAGAATACTAAAAAATAATGCAATAATCCCTAATCCGCCTTCAAAAAGAATCGCATATTGAAAAAAACGATCTGGTCTCATAATAAATAAAACTGATAATAAATAACTCTAATTTCTGCCGAACATACTATAAATTTCGGCAACTTAAAAACATATTTATCAAACCTATTCTCAATATTGATAAACAGACTGCATTATCGAAATTTCAAGTATAAACGGCAGCTTAAAATATCAATTTAATAAATGAACAAATGAAAAAAATATCAGAGATATAAGAATTAATGTTATAAAAATTCAGATGAATTGTTACGCATTTTCATAAATTTGTTTATATTTTATTTATGCTGCGCGGTTTTGTAATTCTTGTTTAATATTCATCAGATTACTATTTTTCGGCACAAAAGATTCATCAAGCAAAATTGTATTATCTAATAATTGTCTAACACATTCGGCATTTAATGCGTGTCCGCCTCTGTACGAATCAAACACACCGCACCAATCGCAATCAGTCAACGAGAAATCGCCAACCATGTCAAGGACTTTGTGTCTAGCACATTCATTATTGTAACGATAATTATTATCAATCGGACCGCTTGGCGTTAATACTAATACGTCTTGCGGCGTTACACGTTGACATAATCCCGCAGCAAGTAAATAATCTGCCTCGTTTTTACTTAAAAATGTTCTAGCGTCCATGATTTCGCTGCAAAATGATTCTGTTGAAAATTTGAACCGATAATCCTGATTCACGGGCGGATAACCTTCGGACGGCGTCAATGTATATTGATAAACAGAACCGCCCTCACGACTCGGATTCACATTTATAAAACTATCAATTCCCTCAACTCTTATTGACTTGGCAACAAGACGAATTTTCCGAATAGCCGCTTGCGCAATAACACCGGCTTGATTTAGCGCAACGAAAAATTTACAAGCAGAACCGTCAAATCCCGGCATTTCAGGCCGATTGGTTCTTATCTCGCAGTTGTCGATATTAAGAGCGCGTAATGCCGCTAAAACATGTTCGACCATATCAACTCGTGCTGCACCGTTTACAAGTGAAGTCTGACGCTGCTTCTCTTCACGATATTCTACTAATGCAGGAATTCGTTGTTCGCCGGATAAATCGGTTCGTACAAAATACACGCCGCTGTCAGGCTTGGCAGGACAAAATTCAAGCTGTACATCTTCGCCGCTCCAAAATCCGAAACCGTTAATAACAACATGATCGGATATTGTATTTTGCAGACGAAAACTCTGTCTGAAATTATTCGTAAATAATAATGGCACTGCCAATGTTGAATGGACGCTCATCACATAGTTTTTGAAATTATTTTGATACAAAATTATCTATAAATAAAAAAATTATCTATTAAATAAATTCGTATAAATATTGTTGAGGTTATGACAATTTCACTTTGATCTTCTGTCCGATCCGCTTGATTACTTTCGGAAACAGGTTTTTACGCCTTTATATTATCGCCGAAATTCATCATCAAAATTCATCACCGAATATCATCGCCGAAATTCATTGTACGAATTGTCACGAATTGCACGATACGATTATATCTTATGAAATATTTTTTTTCGTAACAATAATAAATTGTAATTTTTTTGATTTGTTTGAATCAAAAGAATTAAATATTTTCACAATAAAATAGTCAACAGGCAGTTTCACGCAATTGATTTTTTGGATCAATTCAACGTGAAAGATACCTGTAAATTTGTTGTTCTAATTGTGGAACAAATTATGAATTTATTGTTACGAAAATTACTGAGGTCTTGTAAAACCGGTCTGCGGTGTATTTCCTGCGGAGTTAATCGCCGAGTTCGGATTGAGGACGGAATTCGTTGTTGCGGACGGTGTTGTGTTTTTGTTTGCCGCTTCAAGTGATTTAGCTTTTTCCTGTTCGCGTAGTACCTTGATATTAGGAATATTTGCTTTCAGATTTCGTCTAGTGTAAACGTTATTGATAACAGCTTGCGAAATTTCAAGATTATCGGCATACCAAATCAAGTTTTGTTCGAGCAATGCCGCAACCGAATTAGGGTCAGCCGGATTCGCTTCAAGCGAGCGGTAGTCCATTACTTGAGCGAGTTGAGCTTGTTTAGCAATTGCATCGATTTCTTTTCTGATATCCATGTAAACTTCATACAAGACAACAGTGTTATCGGTCATCAATTTTCGTTGGACAATTTTGAAGTCTTTTTCCAACTCGGTAACTTTGGTTGTAATTTCTTCAATTGCTTTATCGTGTTCTTGTGTTCCGGGTGTTAATTTTAGTGCGTTGAGTGTTTTTTCGCGATCTTGAATTGCCAACTTACGGGTATTAAATTCATTCTGTTTGTTTTTAGTGTATTCTTCTAATTCCTTTTGTTTTGCAATAAAGGTCGGATGATTTTTTATCAGTTGAGCAATATCGACTACAGCAACTTGGTAAGGTCTTGGTACTGTAGCGGCAGCATTTTGTGCGCTGACTATTGCTGTAAAATAACCGACAAAACTTATTGTCAACACAACAATAACGAGGGGGATCAAATTCGTTCTTTTCACTGTTTAACTCTCCTTTTCTTTGTGAAAGGTATTAATTGCCCGTACTTATTTTTTCAGTAACATCGGCAGACTTACATTATTAAAAGTTTGCTTTTATGTTTTTGTGTTCTGAATTTCTAAAGCAGGAGCGGTAACATCGTTAGGTTTATACATGCGTGAGTCATTCCTTTGACTCAATTCACCGCATGTAAGCCGTTAATTCTAATCTTGAAATGCGTTTGTTATATTCCGTTAAAATTCGCGTCTTAAACGCAGCATCAACAAAATAAGTATTCCGCTGATGATTAATTTCAAGTTAGAGCGTATTGTGCATTATTTTTAAAATCGGGTAAAGATCAATTTTTCATAAATTTTTATTCCGAATAATCGTTTTTATCAGAAATTTTTCTACATTTGTTAAAATAGGAAAGAAATATCCTCGAAATTTCAAATAAACATATACGCAATTTGGCAGTGTCCGAATCGTAACCGACAATAGTTTTATAGAGTATCCGTGCTTTTCAACCAAGAGAAAAAAGTCAGCGGGACTTGAACGAAAAATTTTTTCGTGTTGATTAGAAAAAAATAAAAATTTAACTTAAAATTTCAAAAAAAATTTTTTATGATAAATTTACTGTTGTCATTTTAAGTTGTTTTCACGTGAATTTTCGGTTTGATTCGGTTTGATCTTGCTTGGTTAGTTAACGGCAAGCAGTTTTTTTAATGAACATTTTTTGCGTCACTAAAATTCATAGCACGATGTGTATAGAACGAATTTATTTTTTCACTTGTGAATAGCTCCTTAACTCTAACATGAACATTTAACAATAATTAATATCGATGTCGGAATTAAATATCAAATCGTTAGATAATTTTATTGAATCGGTTACATCTGGTGCGGAAGAGGCGGCGGCAGCGTTCCAACGTACTTTTGATACTGCTGTTACAATTGCAGCCGGTGCCGGCGGAACTTATAACGTTGAAGCATTTTCGTCGAAAATTGGATGTAAAGGTTTAGCTCTTTTGTTTATTTTCGGCGGACGCGGAATTGCTGTTTTGATTCCCGATTCGACCGGAATTGTGCCGAAATGGTGTAATAATCCCGATGTAACGGGCAAAAGTAAATTGTCAACATTTGCACAAGAATGGGGAATGAATCTTGTACCGGAAGCGTTTTTTCCAGAAGATTACAAAGCTGCAATGGTCGAAAATATGGAACGTGCGATGGTCAGAGGCGGTATCGAGTTGGCAGCTTCTTATCTTGATATTAATTTAACGAAGGCAGATGGAAATATTGTTACAATATATATAGTGTGGGCTTTGGATTCGCCGTCCGATTTTTTTAATGAAAAAACCAAATCAACTAATCTCAACGCTGATACAGATTCTGAAACGATACCGAATTTACCTAAATTCGATTCAAGTAAACCGCCGCTATTAGATGCAGGCGTGCCGAATTTTGAATCTTTTGGAACGGTTGATTTTAATGACACTAATGAAAAACGCCGAGCAATTGATGATTTACCGGGTTATAGCCGAAGTTTATTGAAAGTGAAAGTTCCAGTTGCGGCAGTACTAGCAACGGCGAGGAAACCAATTAAATCAATTTTAGAACTCGGTGTAGGTTCGGTGATTCAATTTGATAAATCGTGTGATGAATTATTAGAAGTTGAAGTCGGACAAAAAGTAACAATAGGTTCGGCAGAAGCTGTAAAAGTCGGAGACAAATTCGGTTTCAGAATTCACACTATGGTATTGCCGGAAGAACGCTTTAGAACTGTTGAAATTCGCCACGAAGGTGAATATCATACCAAAACAGAATCTCCGCAAATTATCGGAAAAGCACCAGTCAAATCTTTTAATTGAATATTCTTGCAGCGTAATATCAGTAGAATTTTTGTAAAGATTTCAAATTCATTTTTCACCAATGTCATTTTAAAATTCATAATCCAAAAAAATTGAAAAACAAAATTCCGCTGAAATATTACTACAATTCAAATAATGACACACAATAAAATACGAGAAGATTTGCTTGCAATTTGGCAGGCTGGAGTCGACGGCGTTTGTACAGATAAATTGATCCGCAACAACGTTACATTGATTGAACCAAATGACAAACGTAATATCGATAAACGAAATTATAGTATCGAAATTGGTAACGAAACAAGTTGTGAACAATATTCTCTTTCGGAAATAGACCGCATTATTGTCGTTGGCGGCGGTAAAGCGTCGGGCGGAATGGCGGAAAGTTTAACAAAAATATTAGAGCCGATTTCCGAAAGCGTCGAGATTTCCGGATGGGTTAATGTTCCGAATGATTGCGTTAAACCATTGAACAAAATATATCTTCATGCCGCACGTCCTGCCGGAATAAATGAACCGACAGAAGAAGCTGTAACAGGTACAAATGAAATTATTCGGATTCTGAAATCTACTACGAAATTTGATTTATGTATTTGTCTTATTTCAGGCGGCGGTTCGGCGTTGTTGCCTGCTCCGGTTGCAGAAATTTCGCTTCAAGATAAATGCGGATTGATTCGATTCTTGAACGCAGCGGGAGCAACTATTCAAGAAATTAATTCTGTACGAAAAATAATTAGTAGAATTAAAGGCGGCAGATTAAAACAAATCTGTCGAGGAAAACGTTTGATTAGTTTAATATTATCAGATGTAATTGGTGATCCGCTTGATGTAATCGCATCGGGAATGACTGTTGACAGCAAAAGTACCGCAGAGGAAGCTGTAAATGTGTTGCGAAAATTTATGCCGAATCAATCAGAATTATCGTTACAAAAAATAAACTTGCAAAGAATATTTGACTATGTAACTTTACAGGCGGTTCTAACAAAAAATTCAAGAGAGAGCAATTTAAGAATTTCTAAAATAAAAACGTCGAATAGCGGGAATGTCGAACCTGTCGAATCTGTCGAACCTGTCGAACCTGTCGAATTGCTGGACAAAATTTTTGATGATGAAGGCGGATTTGTCCGCAATATAGTTATTGGCAATAATGCGTTAGCAGTTGAAGCAGCAGGTATGGAAGCAGAACGGAGAGGCTACAAACAAACGATGTTTTCAGCGTTAATTTCAGATGAAGCAGAGAATGTAGGCAGAGAGTTGATTCAAATGTGTTTTGAAATGGTTTCTGCGGGATTAGATTGTTTGGTTCATGGCGGCGAACCGGTAGTTAAATTAGTATCGTCTGAAATACGAGGTGTTGGAGGAAGAAATCAGCAATTAGTTTTAGCCGCCGTATGCGAGTTGATAAAAATATATGGAGACAAAATGATCCCGTTAGCAATACTTTCAGCCGGCACCGATGGAGAAGACGGACCAACAGATGCTGCCGGCGCATGGATTGATCCAATCGCGTGGGAATTATTAGTAAACAAAATAAAACAAGACTCAAATTTCAATCCGGAATCATTTCTTAATCGCAATGACGCTTACAATTTTTTCAAACAATTGAATACATTAATCAAAACAGGAATAACAGGAACAAACGTTTGTGATTTACGCATAGTAATCTATAAAAAAGAGTAAAAAATATAAAATCGTGAAATATATGAAATATATGAAATATACTATTCATACTTGAAGATTCGTTATTTGTTTTAAACAAAATCCGCCATGAAAGGGCGAATTCATAGACAATTTTTTGACTCAAAAACAAATTGTATTTATTAAAAAATATTGAAACGTTTATTGACAATATTTTAAATAAAAAAAAATAAAAAACGAATTTTAAAGTGTAATTGGTATATTATGAAAAAATAAATTATTTCACTGATATATTAAAAATATTTTGTGCGGTATTACATATTACAATTTCCTACTGAATAGTTACGAATATTTACGTAAAATTTAATTCATGTAATTTAATTATGACAGAATTTATTACAGATAATTTTTTGCTTCAATCGGACGAAGCG
>JAITKS010000186.1 GCA_031278315.1 Planctomycetaceae bacterium
TAATAAAGTGTCGTCCCTGCGGGACTTAACAGATATGTGATTGATAAACCGTAAGCTAAAGCATACGGTTAATAAAGTGTCGTCCCTGCGGGACTTAACAGGTATGTGATTGATAAACCGTAAGCTAAAGCATACGGTTAATAAAGTGTCGTCCCTGCGGGACTTAACAGGTATGTGATTGATAATGTAAAATTCGTAAACAACCAAAAAAACGAAAACAATTATTCAACTGATATATTATTCAGAATTAATTTTTTAGAATCTCATTTGTGTTATTCCGCCTTTAGATTGCGGGAAACCTAACGCTAATACTAATGCAGTATCTATGTCCGTTAAATTTGTGATTATTCCGTCTTCAAAACATCGTAACGCTTCTTCTTGCATATTGCCAAATAAAATTTTTATAATCTGATCATCAGTAAAATTTTTATTTTCACTTTTATTTTTTGTAACAATAATTTCATTGTCTGGTATCCCTTCGCCCTCCCATTGCGTTGTTGAATTATAAATCATAAAACCTCGCCCAGTCTTGCGGCCAAGCCGGCGGCTCTCTACCAAATTTACTAAAATTTCAGAATTAAATGTCTTATCAGGAAACGCTTTCCACAATACCCAACCCGCATGCAATACTACATCCAAACCAATTTCATCCATAATTCTAAACGGCCCCATCTTCATCCCAAACTCAATCGCAACCCGCTCAATCCGCTCCATCGATACTCCAAATTCAAATAATCTTAACGCCGATATAAGATAAGCATTCAATATACGATTAACAAGAAATCCAACCCCATCCTTGACAACTATCGATTGCTTTCCTAACCGTTTCGCATAACTTCTTGCAAACTCTATTGTCTCCCTAGATGTCTCCTGCCCCTCAACTATCTCAACCAAAGAACGGCTGCGTATCGGATGAAAAAAATGAAAACCACAAAAACGTAACCGCCAGTCAAACGATAACGACTTCGCAAGAGACGCTATAGATATTGTCGATGTATTCGACAAAAGTAATGCCGATAACCCTGCCGATAACCCTGTCTGTATTTTTATAAGACGCTGCAAATCATAATATAATTTGTGCTTAATCCGTAATTTTTCTGGAATCGTTTCAATAATAACACTTAAACCAATCACACTTTCAAGTCTGTCAGTAATCTCAACCAATTGCGGGTCATACTGAATTTCTTGAACTTTAAGTTCATCGGCAATACGTTTAGATACATTGCTCAACACCTCACTCGACTTGTCATACAATAAGACCCGTAAACCAACCCGCAAGTTCGCAGCCGCAATCGCAACTCCCATCATACCAGCACCAATAATTCCAACACGATCAATTTCCATTTCGTTTGATATATTTCGATTGATATATTTCAGTTGAATTTTCAGTTGAATTTTCACCTAAAAACTTTGTACCATCTTTGTAATAGAACGGCGTATCGCTTCAAGATTCGGATTAATTTTTAGTGCTTGCTGGAAACATACAATTGCAAGTTCCTTGTTTTTATCGTGCAGATAAGCATGCCCCATCCCAATTGCCGCCCCAAAATGATACGGATTAAGATCAAGAACGATTTTACAATCTTCAATTGTATCTTTAAATTTTCCTGATGCATACAATGCAATTCCGCGTTGGTTTCTGGCTTCCGCAAATAGAGGAAAATCATCTAGTAGATTATTTGTTATTCTCACGGCTTCATCGAAATTTTGATACGCAATATTTCGCATCGCTAACCTTAATTCATGACGTTGATAAGTCGAACCGTCTCGAGGCCACACATTTTTTATACTGCTCTCCGCTAATAATCTGACACTACGATCAATATCAACCAAAAGACACCCCAGAACCGAATTTGATTTGTAATCTCCAATAAATCCCAAAGCCATCGCCGCTGCCCTGCGTGTTTCAACTTGATCCGATTTCGCAAGACGCATTATAGTTGACTGCTCATAATAATGTTTAGAACGCTCCACAAATAATGCTATATCATGATTCTGCAAATAGTCCAAGTAAAACGACGTTAAACGCGAAATATGTGTATTAATAAATCCCACAGCTATCTCTCCTTTCTTTATTTATTAAAAAATATTGTCAAATGAAATTCATATCAATGACAAAAAATATAAATACTAAAAAAGAATAGACATTGTTAAAACTGCTCTCACTTTAATTTTCGGTTTGCTCTATCGTAAAGCTGGCGGCTTTACGCTGTCATATCACCGAAATTTCATAGTACGATGCGTATATTAAAAATAAATTTATATCTACTAGTAATTTATGTCTAATATTTATGTCTATCAACTCAATCAAACTGCGGTGATTATAACGCATTTAGCAAAAAAATGGAATCGTCCGATTAAAATTTTTTTACTAATTTTGCACATAATTACTCAATAGAGTGAATATTTTATCAAGAATTTTGTAATTATTATTTAAGCGGAAGATTTTAAACTATCTGCTCTCAATTTAATTTTCGATTTTTAACTACAATTCACATAGTACGATTTTTTTGAAATACGAAATACATGAAAAAAATAAAATAGAATTTTTTATACTCTACTGAAATATTACAAAATTGCAAAACTGTCTATTTTAACAACTATATTTTGAACGATAAAAATTTTTTATTTTATTCGGTATTTTCGTTAAATTCGATTTAATCTGTATTATCGGTATAGCCGATACTCTCATAGCGGGCAGTTTCGTAAAACTGTATTACTTTGTTCGCAAGTTAAAAATTTTTTATGTAAATCGATCGAAATTAAAAAGAGTATAGCAATGAGAACTCAAATTGCGTCTGATATTTATCGAGGTCAATTTTATATTGACTTATTTTCAAAAATTGCAGCGGTTTTAATTAAATCGGCTGTTGTGATAACAGTTTTGTTGCTAGTTTTATTGCCGGTCAATCGACAGGTTTCGGCACAAAATGTTGAATCTATCAAATGGGAAAACGATATTAAAAAAGCTTGCCAAACAGCACAGCTTGAAAATCGTTTAATTCTCATACACTTCTACAGCGATTGTGCGCCTTGTATATCGATGAATGCAAACGTATTCAGCGACCCGCGAATCGCAATCGAAATGAATCGTAATTTCGTTGCAGTCCGCGCCGACATGAAAACTCAAGCAATTCTCGCAAAACAATTTGACGTTACCGTAGTTCCAACAGACTTGATACTCAACTCAGCGGAACAGATAGTTTACAGACGTCAGGGCGAAATTGCTGCGGAAAAATATTTGCAATTCCTACAGTATTTGCGCAACAATTATCTCAAACCGCGTCATGTAAACGTATCGCAGCCAACGCATCTATCAAATGATACAAATATAAATAATGCTGCCGTAAATAATGCAAATAATGCTGCCCATACATCAGATGCAGTTGTTCATACGTCTGTTCCCAATTCATTCCCTGCCAATCAAACTGATCCTAGAAACATATCAAACGAAAAAAAAGACCCTTTTGATTTTGTCAATACTGCCCAATCTAATCAATCTATTACACCTTCAAATTTATCATATTCGGCGGTACATTCGCATCCGGTGATTTCGGCGTCTGGTCAAATTGATCCTACTAAAAATAATTCCAATGTTGTTACAGTTCCATCGAATACAGGACATAATTCATCTTTACCTCATGCGGTAACATCTGCTGTTCCGATAGTTTCCAATTCCAATGACGCAGGTTTTAATGACGTCCGCAAAGAATCTGTCATCAACAACAATATTAATAACGGTACGAATTTATCTAATGCGAATTACAATACATCTGTTGTCAATTCTAATTCCGGCGGTTTGAGCAACGATACAAATTCTGTAACGAATAATAATCAGCAGTTGGTTAATAATTCAGTTACGAGCGGTTCGACGGCAACGATGAGTAATATTGAGCCGACGGGTCATGTAATGGTTGAAGTTCCGTTAGCGATAGAAGGATATTGTCCTGTTATGCTTTGTAAAAAGGAAGAATGGATACCGGGTAATCCGGCATATTATGCGATGTATCGCGGTCAAGTGTACAGATTTTCTAGTCATGAGGCGATGGCAGAATTTATTAAATCACCGTTAAGATTTGCACCGGTCGCAATGGGTGAGGATGTTGTAATGATGATTGACAGAAATAAAAGAGTATGCGGTTCAAGAAAATATGGTGTCTGGTATGGCGAGCGTGTCTATCTTTTTGCGAGTAAGGAGTCATTAAATAGTTTTACTTCCAAAGCGGAACATTACGCCAATATCGCCCAAAGTTACGAATCCGCTTTCAAATCTCCTCTTGATACCGTTCAAAGATAAAAACATAACATATACTTTTCACACGTTAAATTTCGGTATTCGTTTTAAACTAAAATCGCCCTGAAAGGACAATTCTAGTTTTATCCGTGAACGGTCACCTTTTTCGTTACAAAAAATAAAACCGAATTTTAAAGTACAATGAGTGTCTCTTTGCAGATGTTAAGCAATATTGATAAGAATGTAATCTATCAGTGAGATTTTTTCAAAGATTTCAAATTCATTTTTTCATTAACCTTATTTTCCGATTTTTTTTATTAACCATAGAGAACACAGAGAAAGAATATTTGTAATTTTAGATTTGTAATATTTCAGTAGAATTTTTATTTTTCAACTTTTTTTGAGCTATGAATTTTTAAACTAACCTTATTTTTCAAGATTAAATTTTGAAATTGTCTTACTGAAATTGTCTTACTGAAATTATATTACTGAAATTTCGTTACTGAAATTTCGTTACTTTATTTTTGTTTTAAAAAAGTTTTGCGGCAAGATTAATAAAATAGCCGGCAGAATAATTAAGTCGGCTAAACACGCTACAATCAATAATGCAAACATGAAAAAACTGAAATAAACCGTCGGCGTAAATGTACTCAACGAAAAAACCAGTAACCCAAACGCACAAACCGCCGACGTCTGAACTAACGCCGTACTACATCGCCTATATCCATCTGTTATCGCCTCAATACACGATAATCCTGAACGTAATCCTTCACGATAACACACAATGAAATGTACAGTTCCATCAACCGATAATCCTAACGCAGCACTTGCAGTCAACATCGTTCCTATCTCAATTCTTATTCCAGCAAATCCTAATATTCCGAACAGCATAATACACGGAAAAACATTCGGTAACATCAATAAAATACCGCGAATAATCCCGCCCGCAAAAATTGAAAGAATTATCGTTATCAAAATAAACGCCGATAAAAAACTCCTTTGCAAATCAGCTAACAACTGACGCTGCGCCCGATAAACCAAAGGAACTCCCCCGCAAACATAATTGTCTAATAATTTTACATCGCCGAAATGCGATAAATCTTTTTTGATATACTCATCTACGATACGTTTTACACTATCAAGAAAAGGTCCCTGATCCTCATTTCGAGACGCAAAATTTCGTACAGTAATTCTCCAATATTGCTTATTGTCTTTTTCAGCGAAATAACCCGAAGTTATTAAATCGTCACGATTCGCATACAGTAATTTTGCGAATATCCGCTCTCTCACAATATTACGCCAACCTCCCGCATAAATCGACGGAACTCGCGACAAGAAATTACGCGGACTAATTACAGTCAACTCTGAATTTAATTGTTTTCGTAACGAAAATGCAAGGTCTTCAATTACCCGCAAATTCCTTAACATCTCTGTTGCGTCTTTTCCTTGTGTTTCAATAACAATCTCAATAGGAATCAAAGGACCAATTCGTTTTTCTATCCAATCATAATCGAGTACAGGTTTCGAGTCGTGCGACAGCATCGCTTGAATTCCGACATAAGTTTTAATTTTCGTTACACCAAATAACCCCGCTATAAATAACACTAACGTAATAAAAATTATCAGCCGACAATAACGTAACGAAAAATAAGGAAGCCATCGGCACAACAATTTCCCAATCCATGTATCAGCACGATTATTGTTAATCGCATTGTTATTTTTTATTTTCGATTTCTGTTTTCTTTGTGCCATCCACTTTCGCGAAGGAAATAACGAATAATGCATTCCGATAAAAATTACCATCATCACCGACGCACATAAAATTGAAATTGCACTGAAAAAACCGAATTTACGAATCGGAATCATCTCGCTGCCAGTGAACGAAAATAGCGCAACAACAGTTGTCATAACAGCAATAAAAGTTGGTCCGATAGTATCTCTTAACGCACAATTTATAGCAAGTTGCGGCGGTAAGATACTAACCGCTTGACGATAATAACTCACGATGTACATTCCAAATGAAATCGATAAAACAAGCGTTAAATTCACCGCAAGCATAAGAACCGAATCAAACGGGATTCCAGAATAATAAATCAACGCAAGACAAATATATTGATTAAAAATTGCAAGCACAAAAACCACAAATGTCGCTTGCAAGTTGTGCATACAAATTAACGAAATAATAATACATAACGAATATGAATACATATTAAGCCGAATTAAATCAGCTTTACTCGCATTATCAATTGCAACACTGTCCATCGTTGAACCGGCTACGTGAATTGCACTTGCATCAAGACCTTCAATCTCCGTTGCAGCTTTCCATACGTATTCAACAGCGTCCCGTCTGTATTTTGAACCGTCATCGGAAATCAACGCAATAAGACAAGTTGTTTCTCCGTCAGTCGAAATGAGCCAATGCGACATCCTCTCAATAGCAGCTTTTTTCGTTAAATTAAGCGGTTCATCCCGCAATTGCTCATAAACATCACGTCCAGTAATTACCTTGCGATAATAAACAACTTCTTCATCTCCGCGCTGCACGGGAGACAAAAGTTTATCTCGAAATTCATCAAGCTCTGCCGATTCTAGCGTGCAACCTTCCCACGTAATCATCAATATCTCATCGTAACCAAAAAGTTTGTTAAATCGGCCAAGCAATTTCGTTTCCTCAAAAGATTGCGGAATCCAATCTTCAACCCGATTCTCTGTCCGCGTCCATGATTGCATCGCGCCATAAAGAACTAACGGCACCAAAATACAAAGCATCAACGATAAAAAAATATATCGTCTAATCAAAAAATAAATGAAATGAATAATTCTGCGTTTAATTTTTTTCATAAATTTACAAACAGTTTAAAAATAAAATCCAAATATAATTTCAAGGATTCGGTTTGTGATAATACTTCAACCTACTTTGTATTGTTAGGTCAGACAATTCAGTAAAAAATCTGATCGCCATTTCAGGACTATTTAATGAATACATGTTTAAAAACAAATACCGAAATCTAAAGTGTGAAAATTAAAGTGTGAAAATTAAAGTGTGAGATTTAAAGTGTGAGATTTAAAGTGTGAAAAGTATATTACCACAACACGAATTACATTAGCGTAACAAAAAAATATAACTTGACAATCGGTAACAAAAAAAATGAATAACAATAACTGATAACTATTTTAACGGACATTATGTTTTTCACTTTAATACTGATAATCATACTTAAAAACAAACACAGGGGACTTGTTTGAATAAATTAAATTTATAGAATATTAAGCCATTCACTAAACGCAGCAAGCAGTCTTTATTACAAGCAGTCTTTATTATATTCGCTTCAAGGAGACTGTTTTAAGTTCGTATTCACAGATTGGAATTTCTAAAATTATTTTTTAGAGTTTCCATTTAATTAACGTTTTCAGTTTATTTTTGAGTATTACGAAATACATGAAATAACAAAATAAACGAAAAATTTTATTTCATATTTTTTTAGATAAATTTTATGCAAACTCCGAAACAAGTTCTTGATATGTATTTTCTTGATACGCGATATGCGTTATTGGAAATCGCAGCGATGTTTGATCGCTATGACGATGCTGCCGCACGTACTGATAATGCCGGCACAAATACCGGCACAAATGTCGATACAGATGTCGATACAGATACGGTTAAATTCTCTTGTGATCAACGTCGAGATCAACTTGAGGAAGCGGTAAAAATTTTGCTAAATTGCCCCAATGCAGAACGCACAAAAACAATGTTGAATCATTTCTCTGATCAACCGATTGATCCCGTGAGGTGATAAATACATCACGTCACGGCTATATTGAAGATACCCCTTCGTGATATGATTTGTAAAGACACCATGTCTTGTGTCTCTATGTTACGGAATAAATGTAATATTTCGGTGAAAATTTTTTCTAAATGTTTCAAATGTATTTTAAACGAACCTTATTTTTCACCTTATTTTTCTGAACAAAACAACCTTAGTAGCCAAGAGATCACAACAAACCAACCTTATTACCTTATTAACAAATCATTTTTTGATAATAAAGTAATAAGGTTTTTGTGTTTTTGTAACATTTCAATAATGTTACCAATTCAGATTTTTTTTATTAACCGCAGAGGACACAGAGAACACAGAGAAATCAGATTTTGTAATTTTAGATTTTGTGAGATAATTTATCCATTTGATTCCGTGTGTGGTGAGTACACCACGCACGGCTACATTGGAAATACCCCTTTCGGGAGTATGATAATAAAAGAACTACTAATCAAAAAGTCCCGCAAAAAAATAAATTATTTCACTGATATACCAATTACACTTTAAAATTCGTTTTTTAGTAATATATCAGTGGAATATTTTTTTTATTAACCACAGAGGACACAGAGGAAGAATATTTTGTAATTTTAGATTTTAAATTTAAGTGAATTACTAAAAAAATATTTTAGGCGGGAACGCAGGCGTCCCGCCTGCATCTTTTTTGTACAAAAAACGCCTAA
>JAITKS010000290.1 GCA_031278315.1 Planctomycetaceae bacterium
GCAATGGAAGACGCAGGCGATTTATCTCATAAAACGGCAGATGTGTTATTACAATGGAATCCATACGATCAAACAAAGTCAACTCCGTTTTTCGATCCGCAATGGATGTTCGGCGTTGAGAAATTTGATATTGTCATCGGAAATCCGCCGTATGTTTTTGCACGGAATAGTAAATTTAAAGGTTTGACATCAATAGATAAAACTTATTTTTATAACAATTACACTCTTTCTGAATATCAAATAAATCTTTATCCTTTATTTATAGAAAAAGGAACAAAATTATTAACTGATAACGGATACTTGTGTTTAATTACGCCGAATAATTGGTTGACACTTAATACAAATCGAAAACTACGCCGCTTTGTTTTGGAAAAATCAAATATTACGATATTGAATTTTTACAAACATGTTTTTAAATCAGCTAATGTTGATTCGGCTATTGTTATTTTTCAAAATATCAATTCACAAAAAGGCAAAATAAAATTAGCCGAATGGAGAGAAAATTATACTTTAATTGATGAGATTGAAAAAAATAAATTCTTAACTGCAAAAGATTACATCATTAACATTGAAGCAATTAAAGGCGATGAAACGTTATATTTATTGGAAAAAATTGAAAGTAATTGTGTTCAACTTTCTGAAATTGCAGATGTAAAGGCTGCATTAGTTGCTTATGAAACAGGGGCAGGCGAACCGCCTCAAACAGAAGAACAAAAAAAGAATAGAGTATTTCATTCAAAATATATGAAAAAGGGTTACATAAAATATTTAGATGGTTGCGACGTTTGCCGTTATTATCTTGGTTGGAGCGGTGATTTTCTGAAATATGGAAAACATCTAGCAGCACCGAGAAAAAATTTTGATATTTTTTCGACACCGCGAATTTTAGTGAGACAAATTCCATCGTCATTACCTTTTTGTATCAATGCTTGTTATACGGAAGAAACTCTTTTAAACGATAGAAATTCAATGAATATTATTTACATAAAAGTTTCACCGTTGTATTTACTTGGTGTTTTAAATTCACGGGTTGTTTCTTATTGGTTTGTTTATAAGTTTGGCAAATTACAACGCGGAATTTTCCCGCAATTTAAAATTAATGAATTAGCACAATTTCCTATTCCCAATATTTCTATTGATCAACAACAACCGATAATCGCTCTTGTTGATAAAATTTTGTCGGCAAAAAAGAAAAATCCTACTGCCGATACTTCAACATTTGAACAACAAATAGACACATTAATTTATAAACTTTACAACCTCACACCCGACGAACAAAATATTATTGAACAATCTGTTTTGTAATTTCAGTGTGATATTGTAGTCGTTCCGTGATATTTGATAGTCAATAATCCGTGAAATATCACGGTTTGGGCGGGGTTGAAATATTTATATTTGTTGAATATTAGAATTTTTTTTGAATTTTGTCATTGATGTAAGTCTGTTGAATAGAGCAGTATTAAAGAATTCTTATTTTAAGAGACGTAATTTTTTGGGGTGAATTTCTTATTTTTTTGTTATCTGAAAATTTTTTTGGTATTTGATTTGCTGCTAATAACACACTGTATCACAATCGGCGATTTCGAGTCGTATTTTCGCTGACGCAAGTTTTGGGCGTTCTCGTGATACTCACCTTTTTTTACGGCAAGACCGGCGTAGGTTTTCCGTTTGATTAGGGGTTACTGTCAAAGCTGTAATCATGCGAATTATTGGCTGCGTTGGCTGATGTTCGGTCCACCGTCTTGGTTGCGGCTTTGGCTTTTTTTATTATCAATCTAAAAAAAATACAGTTAATGCTGTATTCAAAATAAATTTTAATACTATAATTAAAAAATAAATCGATTAAAAAACATCAAGTGCTGCAATGATTTATTCTCTGTGATTTCTGTGATTTTGCGGTTAAACAAAATAAAATTTGTAATCATCTTTTATTCAAGATTTATCACGCAAGATACACAGCAATCTTATAGAATGAGAGACTTTGTTGACAACGTGTAATTTATTTCTAACTATTTAATTATTGTCACTTCGAGATAACTACAGAATAGTTACGGCATATTACATTTTGCGAAGTTTCCAGTTTCCAGTTTCCAATCGAACCATTAACCAAACCTTTTACCATGTACAGAAATTTACTTGCAGCCGTTTTGACTTTTTTGTTGACCGTTCTTGCGAATGCTCAAACGTTACGTATTTCCACGCAAGAGCGTGTTCCAGCCGAATGGGATAAAAACGCTTATAGTCTTGTGAATCATATCGAGACTTGGCAGCCTCCGGAAACGGCAATTATTGTTTGCGATATGTGGGATAAACATTGGTGTCCTATTGCAAACAAACGTTTTCTCGAACTTGCTGCCGCTCTCAATCCTGTTCTTTGTAACGCCCGTGATAAAGGCGTTCTCATCGTTCATTCGCCGAGCAATTGCATGGATTATTACAAAGATTTTGCGCAACGAAAAATCTTGTCAACTTATCGCGATAAAAATATTGCGGCGTTAATCAGCAATCAGAAACTTCCGGCGGAATCAAAAATTCCGTTTCCAATTGATACGTCGGATGAAGGTTGTGAATGTACGCCGAAAAGCCGTAACTATCGTGCATGGACAAAACAAACTGATCTCATTCCTATCAAAGAAAAAGACCTGATCAGTGAGTCCGGTGAAGAACTCGGTGTTTATTTTAAGCAGCATGGAATTAAAAATGTCATTCTTACCGGTGTTGCAACAAATATGTGTGTGTTACATCGCCCGTTTGGATTGCGTAACATGAAACGTCTCGGAATGAATGTTGTCTTGATGCGTGATATGACCGACACAATGTATAATCCCGAAAAACCGCCGCATGTTGATCATTTTTCAGGAACAGATTTAGTTGTAGAATATATTGAAAAATATGTTTGTCCAACGATTGTTTCAACCGATTTTACAAGACAAAAACAATTCCGTTTCACAGGAGACAAGCGAAAACGTATTGCGTTTCTTATTGCTGAAGGCGAATATCATGCGAATCAATGCTTGCCGGATTTTGCACACGAATTAACGTTGCGCAATTTCAGTTGCGATTTTGCTCTTGGTGTTCCCCAAATGGAAGGCGCGGGACGTCATAATCTTGAGAACTTGCAAATACTTGAAGACGCTGATCTTGCTGTATTTTTTGTGCGCCGCCGGGCATTGGAAGCGGAAAAGACTGCAATGATCAAAAAGTATGTTGCGAGCGGTCGTCCGTTGTTGGCGATTCGTACTTCGTGTGTTGCATTTGATGCCAATAAAGAAAAAATCATCGACGAGAAAAGTCAACAAGTTCTTGTACAATGGAAAGAATTTGACCGTGATATTTTGGGCGGCAATTATCAGAATCACTATGAACATCTTAAAACCGGAACGGATATTTCGATTGTCTCCGGCATGGAAAATCATCCGATTTTGAAAGACGTGAAACCGTTTAACAGTTTGAATTGGTTGTATAAAAATCGTCCGTTACGTTCGGAAAAAGCGCAAGTATTATTACTCGGTTCTAATCCCAACAAACCTGTTGAGCCGGTGTTGTGGACAAATGGCGACCGCATCGTTTACACTTCGCTTGGACATTGGGACGATTGGAAAATTGAAAGTTTCAAAAATCTCATGTTTAACACTGTCAATTTTCTACTCAAAGAAAAAAATCAAAAGACAACGTCACCGTGAAAATCCGTAACTGATTGCAAATATTT
>JAITKS010000215.1 GCA_031278315.1 Planctomycetaceae bacterium
ATTTATTGTTAGAAGGAACGCGGTCGTCTCGACCGCATTTTTAGGCGTTTTTTGTAAAAAAACAGGGCAGGCGAGACGCCTGCGTTCCTCCTAATATTACTTTTTAGAAGTTACCTTAACAAATAAATATAAAAGGAGACTTAACAATGAAAATTAGATTATTGTTTTTCACCGTTACCGCATTACTGATATTTTGCATTTGTACAAGCTGTTCGAAAAATATCCAGTTAAGCGGACAAGTTACGTATTCTGATGACGGAAGCCCGCTTACGACAGGAATTGTCTGCTTTGAAACGAATACTTACATGGCACGAGGTAATCTGAAACCAGACGGAACTTACACGATAACATCTGTTACTCAAAACGACGGACTGCCGCCGGGTCAGTACAGAGTCAGTGTGCTGAATGCCATTGAAGGATTCGGCGAAGATAACGCAACTAACATACCGCTTATCGACCCAAAATACGGCGACAGCAACACATCTGGTATTACCTTTCAAGTGACACCATCGTCCAATCGTTTCGACTTCACTGTTGAACGGTACAAAGCGAATCAGTAAACATTTTTTATTGTTCGTGTAGATTTTTGAACCGCAGCGAATGTTCACTCTTCGTTGTTCAAGATTTTTGCCCTAACTCGTTTTTTTATAATTCGAGTTAGGGTAAATTTTTTGAATCTTTTTATTGTCCGCATTTTTTTAAGAAACTTCTAAAAACATAATTTCTGTTTCCTCTCAAAAAAATATTCTTAAGTTTTTATTTTCAAGTCTTTATTTTCAAGTTTGCAATATTTGAGAAACAAGCTCTTTAGAATTGCTCTGCTTCAATACGTATAACTTCGGAACATATAAATTCATCAATTCCGATTTGTAGTGGGGTAATTGACAAAAGACCAATTGTGACGATAATTTCACATTGCATCTTTTTTGATTAAATCCAATTGTTAGCGTGTATAGATAGTTCGTACAATGAATTTTGGTGATTCAAGAACGAATTCATTAAAACCAGTTTTCCAAATACTAATTAGGCAACAGTTACCAAAATTTAAGTACGAGCGGTAAATAACTTAAAACTTAATCTCAACAGTTGTGCAGTATTGCCGTTTGTTTCGTTTAATAACCAACCTCAAACAAAAAATATTTATTTAAATGATCGAAGAACTTAAAGATGAAGAATTGATTAAAAAAGTCGGCGGACGTTTCAAGCTCTCATCGCTTATTCAAAAGCGGCTTGTTTACTTGAACAAAGGCGCACAAGCTTTTGTTGATACAGATAAATCCAAATCGAAAGATAAATTACACATTGTAATCAAAGAAATCTTACAAGATAAAATTTATCTTGACATGGAAGGAAATCTGCAAGAACGTCAACCAAGTGCCGTTGATATCGTTTTCGATAGCGAATACACAGAAACGTAACCTGTCAATTGACGAGTTCACCGATTAACTAATAAACAGATGAAATTAAATAACAATAAATAACTAATACTTCTTTAATGTTAATTTCACTGTTTATTTTCTTTGTTATTTTTTAATCTACAGAAATCTCGCGGACAGTGCGGTTGTTCGGATTTTGCGAAGGAGAAAAACAATGGCTGAAATATTGATTGGCGTTACAGGCGGAATAGCAGCTTACAAAACTGCAACGATAGTTAGTCAATTGTGTCAAAGAGGTCATGGTGTCAGTGTCGTGATGACGGAATCAGCAATGGAGTTTGTTGGTAAATCTACGTTTGAAGCGTTGAGCGGCCGTCCGGTACGAGATTCGCTCTTTTGTTCTGATAAAGTTCATGTGCATATTGAGTTATCGAGAGCTGCAGATTTATTTTGTATTGCACCGGCAACAGCTAATATTTTATCTAAAGCTGCCAATGGAATTGCTGATGATCTCTTGAGTACAATTATTTTATCATTTGACAAAACAATAATATTTGCACCGGCAATGAATCCGGTTATGTGGAACAAACCTGTAATTCAACATAATGTACGAAAGTTAATAGAATTTGGCGCAACGATAATTCACCCCGATTCCGGACGAACAAGTTGCGGCGAAATCGGTGTCGGTAGAATGGCATCACCTGAGCTAATATTGAATGAAATCGAAAAAAATATTTGTACGATTCAACAATAGATTTCATAAATTTCCAGATAATGCATATTTTGCTGCAATACTAAATTAACTTGAAAATAAAGTATTTTAATTTACCAATTAGGAGGAATATAATATGACAACAAGCAGCTTAATTAAAAAATCTTCAAACAACGAGATATTACCTTTTAATATCGAAACAAAAGAAGAACTATTACGTCTCTTTCCTAAAACTTACAATCATGATGAGTTTTGTAAAAGTTTTTTTTCGATATTTATGCCGGTTCGTTATCTTTTGCAATGTATATGTTCATTGCAAAAAAACCTGCTAGACGAACTAGATATTGATCGTATTGAGATAGTTGATACGAAATTTATTACTAGTCAATTGCGAGTTAAACTTTTCGACATGTTGTATCGATTACCATGTAAGAACAGCGATACAAGATGTGTTTACTTTTTGATTGATTTCAAGTCTAATAACGATCATGGTACTTTTTATCAGTTGTATCGTTATGTCAACACTTTTTTGCAACATTTATGGACAGATGCAGGTGAACCGGATAATTTTTTGTTTCCCTGTATAATCTCGATAATTTTCCATTGCGGCGAGACCGAATTCACAGCTGCGACGAATATGGCTGACCTACTTGATTTACCAGAGGATTCACCTTTACGTCAATTTTTTATCACCTATTCACTAATTGTGTTTGACGTGAATAAGAAGTCCGAAACAGAATTATGGAAGTCACTTGATACTTTTAAATCACTTGATGAATTGATGGTACATTTGTTCTTTTATGTCCTGAAAATCACCCGTAGTGAAGAAGTGAATGAAAAAGCGATCCAACTTTTTGAGAAGCTTCAAGATAAACTTTGTGAGCATAACTTATTATTGTCGGTGTGGGATATGAGTCTTTGGTATTTTTATACCAGTGCTAAATATTTCACGCGCGAAACGTATGA
>JAITKS010000256.1 GCA_031278315.1 Planctomycetaceae bacterium
TTAATGAAAGAAACTTCTCCGGCTATTACTATTGACACTTCGTCATTAGAAAATGTAATCGGTGCAATGGCAACGGAAGGCGATTTGAAACAGTTTATCAGTTACATTTCCGAAAACGCTTTTAGCAGACTGTCGGATTACGACCTGCAGCGGTTTGACGAAAAGTATATCAAAATCCTCTTGCTGGCATATTTGTTTATGGATAAAACATACGTGTCGATGAGCGAATACGAAACGGTTCCGGGACGCGCAGATATTTTCTTGCAACGCAACCCGATAAATCCATCTGCTCGTTATGAATGGATTCTCGAATTGAAATATTGCAAAGTCTCGGATTCTCAAACCGAAATCGAAACCAAACGCAAAGACGCACTCACGCAAATCGACAAATACATCAACGCCGACCGAATAAAAGCTCGCCCCAACTTGAAAGCTGCCGCGATTGTCTTTATCGGTAAAGATAAATTTGAAATAACAGAAGTTTTATAAAACAAAAATGTCAAAATAGACAGTTACGAAAAAATTCAACTGATAGATTACTTATAATCTTTTTTTTCTTTTGGTGTATTCGTGTTTAAAAATATTTTGCTAAAATATGACGAAATAAAAATTAGGCCGATAAAAAATGAACTTGAAACCTTCGAGAAATTCCACAGATATACAACAATTTTAACCTAAAACAATTATTTCACTGATATATTTTTTCATACTTTTTCATACTTTGAAATTCGGTTTCATTTTTTTACATAAAAAGAATAAACTAAAATTTCTATAGAAACACAATTCCTTGTGTCTCTACATTTCAATTTATTTTTTGTAACAAAAAACGAAAATTCAAATAAGAGAAATAAATATTAATATTGAGTTGAAAAAATTCATTTCTATTTTTAATACAAAAAACACCAAAATTGAATTTTAAAAAAAGGAGTAAAATGAAATTAACAATTAATAACGAACCTCGTGAATTTAACGATAATATTACCGTACGAGAGCTTTTAGATCAGCTTAATCTTTCGGGTCAATTTGTGGCAGTTGAACGTAATTATAGTATTGTTCCATACAAGACATTTAATACTTCAACTTTACACGACGGCGACATAATTGAACTAGTAACATTAGTAGGAGGCGGTTGAGTTTTAATCTTGTTTAAATAAGGAAAACTAAAATTTATGATTTTAATGATAGATAATTACGATTCGTTTACATTTAATCTTGTACAATATTTACGAATGTTTGGCGGCGAAGTACAAGTTTTTCGTAACGATAAAATAGATATAAATAGAATAAGTTCACTTTCGCCGACAGGTATAGTTATCTCGCCGGGACCAGGCCGACCGGAAGATGCCGGTATCTCGCTTGATGTAATAAAAATATTTGCAGGGAAAATACCAATTTTAGGCGTTTGTCTTGGACATCAGGCAATCGTTCAAGTCTATGGCGGTGACGTAATTCGTGCGAAAAAAATTATGCACGGAAAAACATCAAGAATAAAATGTGACGGTGCAGGAATTTTTCAAGGTGTAACAGGTACTTTCGAAGCAATGAGATATCACTCGCTCGCCGCAAAACGAGAAACTTTACCAGACGAACTAATAATAACCGCCGAATCAGAAGACGACAATGAAATCATGGGAGTAAGACATCGAACTTTACCGCTAGAAGGAATCCAATTTCATCCAGAAAGTATTATGACTATTATCGGAAAAAGACTTATAAGAAATTTTATAGAATCTATCGGTGAAAAGCCGTAACTAATCAGTAAAACCCGCTTTCCAATAAGTAAGCAAATTCAGCCGAAATTTAAAATGAGAGCAGATTAAAATTTAATACAGAAATTAACACAGAATAAATTTAACACAAAAATACTCACCTCCTTTTGAACTCTATGAAAGATTTTATCGACTGGTACGAACTTAACGATTTAGCAATTATATGACAACAAAATTATCATAAAAAACCGATAATACAAAGAACGTGTTCGAGAATACAAAACAAACGAAATAATAAAATAAGAAATTTCGTAATATATCAGCGGAATTTTTGCAGTCATCAAAATATACTATGAATTTCGGAGATATGAAATTTATTCATTAAAAAGTTTACTTTCCATTAGGCAAGCAGGCAGATCAAACCGAAAAATCAATAGAGTAGTTTTAGTTTAAAATGTCAATTGATAAAGTATCTAATTCGCGTCGGCGTCATCTTACGCCTAAGGTGATTGAATCTGGGGGATTGCATAAGCATTGGCTTGAATCTTTTTTGTCTTATATTTCCAGCGAGGTACATCTTTCCGACAATACTTTGACTGCGTATCGTCGGGACATGGAACATTTTTTTTCTTGGCTTGGCAATCGACAACTTGATCGTCTTAATGTGAATTTGCTTGAAGGTTATGTTGAGTGGCTTTATAGTCGAAAATTTGCACCTGCGACATTGTCGAGACATGTGGTATCGTTACGTGTATTTTTTAAGTATCTTCAACTGGAGGGTTTTATTAAAGACAATGCGGCAGAGTTAATAGAAAGTCAGCGGTTGGGCGAGCGGATGCCTCATGTTTTAACGCCGGGTCAAATAGATGAGCTTCTTGTCGCACCGCAACCGGATACAGATAAACTTTGGAGACGGGATAGAGCAATATTGGAATTTTTTTACGCAACAGGCTGCCGTGTTTCTGAATTGACAAATTTATGTTTAACAGATGTACATTGTAACGAAGGTTATTGTCTTGTTACGGGTAAAGGCAAAAAACAAAGATTTGTACCAATCGGAGGATGTGCTGTAGATGCGTTTAATTTCTGGATATCTGAAGAGCGTCCGTATGCAGCACAACGCAATAAAATAATGATTGTAAATGACGATTTGACTAAAACCGGAATTGATGAAGCGGGTTTAGTTTTTCTTTCGTATAAAGGTAAAAAAATCAGACGTGAGGCTATGTGGGAATTAATAAAGAAATATGCGATGCGAGTAGGTGCGTCATCGGATATTAGTCCGCACACGATGAGACATAGTTTTGCGACTCACTTACTTGCCGGAGGTGCAGATTTAAGACAAGTTCAAGAAATGCTCGGACATGCAAGTATTGTAACGACTCAAATTTATACTCATGTTGACATGACAAGATTAAAATTAGTACATACAAAATTCCATCCTAGAAGCCGTCAAGAAAACAATAAAAATCAAAAAAAAATCGACAGAGACAATATCACAGAATAAAAAGTTAAACTAAATTCATAACTATTCAGTAATACTATCATTGAAGAAATTCTAAAAAACTCACATAAAAATTTAGTAATATACCAATTACACTTTAAAATTCTTTTTCTGTTATGAAAGGTTGACAAAACTGAATTTTTAGAGAGACATATTAAATTATTAATATATCAGTAGAATTGCTCAAAGGTTTTAAATTTTTTTAACACGAAACGCACGAAAGGTTTTTTAGATAATTTCGTGTATTTCGTGTTTAAAATTTTTTTGTAATATATTTGTAATATATTAGTGTAATAATTTATTGTTATCGGGAACGCGGTCGTCTCGACCAGAATTAGATGCTTTTGAATTAAGGCTGTCTATAAAAATTTATAGAATTTCTAATCTAATCTTTTAACA
>JAITKS010000416.1 GCA_031278315.1 Planctomycetaceae bacterium
AATAGTGGTTAGTGTATAGTGGTTAGTGGTTAGTTCGCATGCGGAGATTAGCACGGATTCTAAAGTTCAAATCACTCACAACTAATTGATGGTTTCAAGTTTTGATTCTTTTAATTTATCATTTAAAATCCTGTCAATCCTGTAATCTTGTAATCCTGTCAAAAAAACAAAACTAAAGATGCAGTCGAGATAACCGCGATCCCGAAAACAATAAATTATTCCGCTGATATATTACAAAAATTTTAAATCTGGTAATATATACTTCTCATATTTTATACTCCTCATATTTGAAAATTCGATTTTCGTTACAAAAAATAAAATTGATATGTATAGACACAATTCCTGCGTCTCTATATTACTCACCATTAAATTTAATCAAAATGTTGACCAATAAAACGATTTGTATTCTTGATTCACATGGAATACTTTATCAACTTTTTCACGCTTTACCGCCAATGAGCAGCCCCCAAGGCGAGCCTGTCGGCGCTGTTTACGGGTTTGTTCGCGACCTCTTTACACTGATCGAAAAACATAAACCAGACTACTTTTTCTGCGCATTCGATATGCACGGAGATACCTTTCGAACCGAAATTTACAAAAACTATAAAGCTAATCGCCCGCCAACACCCGACGAATTACGCCCGCAAATTGAATCGGCACGGTTAATCCTCGACGCAATGCACATTCCTGCACTAGGTATCGTCGGATTCGAAGCAGATGATATATTAGCAACAGTCGCACATTTAGTAAAAAAACAAAATGGAAATTGCATAATCATTACCTCCGATAAAGATTGCAGACAATTAATTTCATCACACGTCTCTCTCTACAATTTACGTAAACAAACCTTTTATCGCGCCGAAGAACTTCTAAACGATTGGGGAATTACCCCCGAACAAGTTGTCGATTTTCAAGCACTCGTCGGCGATAAAACTGATAACGTCCCCGGCGTGCAAAACATCGGCCCAAAAACTGCCGCAGAACTCCTAAACACTTTCAAAAATCTCGAATCAATATTTGAAAATGTTGATAAAATCACCAGCAAAAAGAAACAAGAAAATCTAAAAAACGGTCACAATTCAGCCTTGCTAAGCAAAGAATTAGTAAAATTACGAAACGATGTACCTATTGAAATCAATTGGAAAAACGCCGAATTCAAAAAAGAATATGACAACGAAAAATTAAAATCACTGTTTCAACGGTTCGGTTTCAAGTCGTTTTTAAACAGCTTCAATTTGAATTTGTCTGATAAACAAGAAACTAAAGTCAACGTTGATTCAAAAAAACATTCCGCCGCTTCTCTGTTTGATCTTGATTCAAATACAGATAATCAAGTTGATAGAGTTGATAGAGTTGATAATAAAATCAACGATAAAATAATAGCCGATTCTGATAATATTACAGACTCACCGCCGCAAGTGAAATTTCCGTCTTCTCCGAATTATAATCTTGTTGATTCAATAGAACTGCTCGATGACTTTATTAACAAATTATCAGAAACGTCAATTTTCGCATTCGATACAGAAACGATTCCAATAGATTCACGTTTTGAAGCGACCTCGCCGCGATACACTAATATCGTCGGACTTTCGTTTGCATGGAAAGATGACGAAGCATGGTATCTGCCCTTTCTCGGACCACTCGGTTCGACAACTCTAGATTTGAAATCGACACTTGAAAAATTACGTCCGATACTTGAAAATAAAGCGATTTCTAAAATTGGTCAAAATTTAAAATATGATATCGTAGTTTTACGCAATCAAGGTATCCGGCTGAACGGAATGATTTTTGATACGATGATTGCTGATTACCTTTTGCGAACTGATGCGATAAATCATAATCTCGACGAGTTGGCAGAGTTTTATCTGAATCACCAAACAATAAAAATTACAGACTTGATCGGTAAAGGAAAAAAACAACGGTTGATGAATGAAATCCAAACATATTTTCTCAACAAATATGCCGGTGAAGATGCTCTGACAGTTTGGATTTTGTATCCAATATTGAAATCACTGATTGAAACGAAACCTGCAATTTCACGTTTATTGATCGAATTAGAATTACCGCTTGCCGAAATTTTATCTGAAATGGAATTCGTAGGCGTTACCGTCGATACCAACGTTTTGCGAAATTTAAGTATCCGATTCGCAAAAGAATTATCTGAACTTGAATCCGATATATTTCAACTTGCAGGACATAAATTTAATATTTCATCACCGAAACAACTCGGTATAGTGCTGTTTGAAGAGTTACGATTGAAAGGTGTCAAGAAAACAAAAACATCAGCACAAAGTACAGATATAGAAGTATTAGAAGAGTTGGCATTAGTACATCCGCTGCCGGCTAAAGTATCGGAGTACAGGCAGCTTGCAAAATTAAAAGGAACGTATGTTGACGCTTTACCGGAATTGATACATCCGGTAACGGGCCGGATTCATAGTTCGTTTAATCAGGTTTCGACAGTAACGGGTCGATTGAGTTCGAGTAATCCGAACTTGCAGAATATTCCTGTACGCACTTCAAGCGGACGTGAAATAAGAAAAGCATTTAAAGCCGGAACAAATTACAATCAACTTTTATCATGCGATTATTCTCAAATTGAATTGCGCGTATTAGCACATTTTTCAGGCGACGAAAGATTATGCGGCGCATTTTGGAACAATGAAGATATTCACACACGAGTAGCAAGTGAAGTTTTCGGCGTATCGGCAGAAAATGTAAACTCTGAAATGAGACGAACCGCAAAAGCCGTAAATTTCGGTGTAATTTATGGACAAACCTCCTTCGGACTAGCAAAACAATTAGGAATTACTGACAAAGAAGCACAAAATTTTATCGATAATTATTTCGCTACATATTCTCAAATACGTGATTATTTAGATTCTATTTTAGACAATTGTATAAAAAACGGTTATGTAGAAACATTGTTCGGCAGACAACGTAAATTTCACGAAGGAGTAATTCGTCCGCAACGGCGCGGGAGTTTAACACAAGCTGAAAGAATGGCAATAAACACTGTTATTCAAGGTACAGCGTCGGATTTAATAAAGCAAGCAATGGTATGTTTAGCAACAACTATTCCAGAAAAGTTACAATTAAAATCGAATCTACTAATTCAAATTCACGACGAATTAGTTTACGAAGTTACAAATGACTGCGCCGAACAATTAAAAGAAATCGTAACTCACACAATGACATTAAATCAACCGCTAAAAGTTCCATTAGTAGTTGACGCCGAATTAAACGAACATTGGGAATAAAAAATTTGATAATATTTCAACGGAATTTCTACAGTCATCATTATATATAGTAGTAATCTTAAAGATTAATCAAACCAACCCTGAAAAGACAATTTTAATAAATACATATTTAAAAACAAAAGTACATTTAATAACATGAGACGAAAAAATCTAAATTTGAGACGAATAAAAAAAAATCGTCAATCAGAGAAACTAGCAGAGAAACTGATTCAATTTAAGCATAACAAACGGACTTGGTCGAATAAATTTAAAGATGCATTTGGAGGACTAATGTCATCTTTTAGAGGTCAATCGAGTTATCATGTCCATTTTATTGCGATGATAACAGTGATAACAGCAGCGTTTTTGATCGGAAATTTTGATACGGTTCGTTGGTCAATTATTATTCTTTGTATCGTGTTAGTGATAGGAACAGAAATGGTAAATACCTCAATAGAAAATCTAGCAAAAGCAATAACAAAAAAATATGATCCAAAAATAGAATTAGCATTAGACATCGCAAGCGGTGCCGTATTATTAGTTTCTTTCGGCGCAGTAATAATCGGAATAATCTTGTTTACCGAATCAATCTTAAACGTGTGTTCCGTAAGCTAAAGCATACGGTTAATGAAGTTTTTTGGTGAATAGTCCCTAGCGGGACTTGGATAAGCGTTCTTTTACTAACCTTATTTTCAACCTTATTTTTCTTAACAAAACAACCTTAGTAGCAATGAATCAACAAAAAACAAAAAACTTATTACCTTATTATTGAAAGATGATTTTTAAATAAAAGGTAATAAGGTTGGTGTGTGTTGTATCTTTGGCTACTAAGTTTTTTTGATGAATAGTTTTGTTCGGAAAAATAAGGTGAAAAATAAGGTCGGCTAAAAATTAATTTGACACCCTTGAAAAATTTCACTGATATATTACCAATTACATTTTAAAATTCGTTTTTTAGTAATATATCAGTGTAATATTTTTTTTATTAACCACAGAGGACACAGAGAACACAGAGAAATCAGATTTTGTAATTTTAGATTTTGTAATTTTAGATTTTGTAATTTTAGATTTTAGATTTAAGTGAATTACTAAAAAATATTTTAGCTGGGAACGCAGGCGTCCCGCCTGCATCTTTTTTGTACAAAAAACGCCTAAAGATGCGGTCGAGA
>JAITKS010000062.1 GCA_031278315.1 Planctomycetaceae bacterium
ATTTTATTTTATGCGTTAATGAATTGCTATTTGTCGTTTTTTGTCGGATTCTTCACAATATCTGTTAATTGCGGATTTATTTCTTACCGCCCTTTCAGGGCTGCCCGATTTGGAGGAGGGCTTTTACCCGCCCCGCTGGGGCGGGTTATAATCCTGTTGCCCTTTCAGGGCGATTTTATTTTATGCGTGAATGGTCACCTTTTTCGTTACAAAAAATAATACCGAATTTTAAAGGACAATGAGTATATATTATGTTTTGAGAAATTCTTTATAGTGTTTCTTTTAATAATTGTTGTAATTCCGATTTTTTAAGGTCGCTTTCTTTTTTGAATTGTAATTTTACGATATCATATTCTTCGTATGCGATAATTTCATGTTGATCGAATCCGATATTTTTTAATCTTTTCGATGTAATTGAATTTTTCTTTACATATAAATCAAATTTAATTGCTTCTACTTGTTTTGTCCAAACAACTGCCCAAATAGATTTTTGTAAATCAACTGTAACTTTGTCTGATAATCTGCTTTTTCTGTTTTCATAAAAGAACTGCACAAACGATTTATTTGTCCACTCGATTTGTACATCTGGTATGATTTCACGCAATACACCAAAAATTTCAGTTAAAAGAGACAAATTCCATAAAAGTTTATCACCTCCAATTAAACCGCGTTGGATATAATGCCATTTCTCGCCCAACACTCGCCAAGGCATAAGTGATTCTGTCTCTTTGATCGGCGATTGCGGCGATTGTAATGTCTGCGATTGTGATTGCGGTTGTGATTGCGGTTGTGATTGTGATGCCGATGAGTTTAAACTCGATGATTTAGTAGTTGCTTTTGGTGATCCTTTTTTGAATCGTATAAATTCTCGAATTGCGGTATTTAAAAATTCATAAAATTGCGGATGATTAATTTCGTCGAATGAGTGAAGTTGCAGTTCGATTTCTTGCCATTGTATTGTTTGACGCCGTAATTTAACTCGCGGTTCTGCGTTATAAATTGGTATTCCGTCAATTTCGGCGAATGGTTTTAATGCGAGTGCATTCATTAGTGATTCACGTTTGAATGTTCCGCCTCCTGTTCTGAATGTAATTTTTAGAACCCATTCATCTGATGTAATTGCGTGCATAAACCAACCGATTGATTTCTTATCTGAATAAATTTCTACAATTGATTTATGATTCCAATTTGTCGGCGTGAATTGTTCGGCAGCTTCGATTCGATTGACAATTTCTTTTAAGATTTGTCCATCCCATTTAACAGTATTTCCATTACGTCCGATATGTTCTTCGGTGTGCCATTTTTCGCCGTCTTTTTCCCATGGCATTTTATCGATTTCGATATTTAAACTTGTTAGGTCATCTGTTTGGTTATTATCGATAGATTCTGTAAATGGAGTTCTTATTTCGTAATGTCCTTTTTTCAGGACAGGGGCGAGTGCGGCGGCAGTATGACTTCCGGCTTTGCTTTTAACTAACTCTTCTGGTGTTCCTTCAAACATCAAGTAACCTCCGTTATCTCCGGCGTCGGGTCCCAAGTCAACTATCCAATCAGCGTTTTTTATTATGTCGAGATTATGTTCTATTACGATTACGGTGTTGCCGAGATCAACTAGCCGATGGATAACGTGTAATAATTTATTCATATCTTCGAAATGCAAACCTGTTGTCGGTTCATCAAGCAGATACAAAGTACGGCCTGTATCGGGTCTAGTTAATTCGGCGGTGAGTTTAATGCGTTGAGATTCACCGCCTGATAATGTCGGCGCAGGTTGACCGAGAGCCAAATAACCTAATCCGACATCGCAAAGGAGCTGTAGAGTTCTACGGATTCGCGGGATATCATTGAATAAATTTAGTGCTTCGCTGCAAGTCATTTCGAGGATATCTGCTATTGTGTATCCGCGGTATTTGATTTCGAGTGTTTGTCTATCGTATCGTTTTCCGTTGCAGGCGTCGCAAGTTATCCACACATCGGGCAGAAAATGCATCTCTATTTTAATTTGACCTGCGCCTTCACATTTCTCGCATCTTCCGTCGGGAGTGTTGAAACTGAAACGGCGTGCTGTATATCCGCGTAATCTAGCGTCGGGTAATTTTGAAAAAAGTTCACGAATCAAATCGAATATACCGGTGTAGGTTGCAGGGTTAGATGTTGGTGTTTGTCCGATTGGGTGTTGGGTCACGTTTATAACTTTGTTCAGATGTTCGATTCCTGTTATCGACTTGACATTGCTAGGTTTTTCACTGAAATTACGGTTGAGAACTTTCGATAATGATTTACCGATAATATCATGTACAAGAGAACTTTTACCGCTGCCGCTCACGCCGGTAACTACGCTAAAAGCACTAATCGGAAAAGAAACATTGATCCCTTTAAGATTATGTTCATTAGCTCCAATTACAGAAAGCCACGACGTATCAGAACTGTTAGAACTGGTATCAGAATTACCATCCTTAGATTTCTTAACAGAAGTTTTAGATTTATTGGTCTTGTTGGCGAACACGTTTTATTTGTTGGTGATATTGATGATATTGGTAATTGATGAAATTAATAATTGATGAAATTAATAATTGGTGAAATTAATAATTGATAATATTGATAGTGATAATATTGGTGAAAGGAGATTGCGGTTTCAAGTTAAATATAAATTTTAGGTAAATGTTCTTGTATGAAATTGCAGAACTTGGCAGAACTTGAATTTCAAATTATTGGAATTGCCGGTTTTGGTTTTTTTGATACGATTACAAAATATACTGAAAATTCAAGCACGAAACGTAATTTGATTTTCTATAAAAACCGAATGTTAAAGTATAAAAAGTATGCATGGGAGTTGTCACAAAATGTTGTCAAATTGTATAGAATAAAAGAACGAAATCAAGCGATACGAGTCAAACCTTAAAATCTGACAATATATCAGTTGAATTTTTTATTACAAGATTTTTTGAAATAAATTTACGTAATGAGATCACGAAACACACGAAATAACGAAATATACGAAAATTTATATAAAAAAACTTTTCGTAATATATTCAGTGAAATAATTATTGTTATCGGGAACGCGTTATCGGGAACGCGGTCGTCTCGACCGCATCTTTAGGCGTTTTTTGTACAAAAAAGATGCAGGCGGGACGCCTGCATTCCCGCCTAAAATATTTTTTAGTAATTCACTTAAATTTAAAATCTAAAGTTACAAAATCATCTTTCTCTGTGTTCTCTGTGTCCTCTGTGGTTAATGAAAAAAATATTCCACTGATATATTACTAAAAAACGAATTTTAAAGTGTAATTGGTATAATTTTCAAATTTTACCTTCTTTGATAGCTTTTTGTAATATTTTATCGTTATTGTAAAGATTTCTGAAAGCTTCTTCCATCGCATCTCGCCATTCTTTACGTTGTTTGATGTCCCATTGGTTAAGCCGCCATTTGATTACTCTGTTTATTTGAGATAAATTCTCGTCTTCATTTGCTAATGATTCAGTTTTGCGATACAAATCGATTCGTACTTTACGTTGTAATCCGATGTTGTCTTTGCGGTCATACGTGTTGTCAAGATTATTCCATGTATCAACAATCAGTCTGCCGACTTTAGAATCAAGGTGTTGGGGAAAAGGTAATGGACAAAGTTGATATGGATTTTTAGACGAAACAAAATGTGTAACATTTGGAATCATCGACTCTATTATTGACGTTTTTTGTCCTTGTAATCTGTCCAGAATAACAGCCGACACAATCGTATTGTAACTATAATTCCGGCGTATTTTTACATAATACATTCCTTTGGGCAATACAAATTCTTTGTAAACTCCGCCCCAAAAATTATGCACACGGCTTTTGACAAGCGGTTTTTGATTTCTAACTGTTTGCTCCGCAAGTTGCGAATATTTCTTCCACACGTCAAAAGGATGACCTTCAAAACGCTCATTTGCAGAATATATCTCAATCATATAATCACGAAACCGATTATGACCATCATGTCCGTCTTTGTTAAAAAAATACATACGCGGACTAAACATGCCGTCACTTTTAATTTCAAACCAATACCACAAGTCGGGTCCATCTTTTGTCATCGGGTAAGCTTCGCCATGATCCTCCCATTCCGCCTGACGACGATAACCATTAAACGGATCCCAAAGTGATCGCAAATTATCTGTTTTAAGCCAATGTACCCAACGTCTTATACAGTCGTCTTGAGTTGCATGAGGTCCTATAAATTCATGGGCTTCATAAACTCCAGGGTAAATGAGACGATGATCGAAAGGAGACTGCGCCGCACACATAATTGCCCAACTTACTGTTTTTCTGCCGAGCCAGTCGCCTTGAGTTTTCCAGTCTTCGCCGTAATACGCGGCGTAAACTTTCGGTATTTTTGTTCTCAACCTATCAATCTTTTGACGCATCACCACAATATCTTCAAGCGTTGGCGGATCAATCGGGGACGGCAATTTGGGGAAATCATTTTGCGCAACGGAAAATGTTTTTTTGTCTTGGTTGAATTTGGTTTTTATCGGTTTTGGAGTAACCGGTTTATCTTGACCGCTCGCTAAATCTGAAAAAATAGCGATTGTAAAAATAAACAATGCTGCAAAACAATAAATTTTGTTAGTGATATTTTTCATACAAAATTTTCCTAAATTTGTTTTTCGTTTGAGAGATTTAATAATCGTTACAGAAATTCTAAAATAGACAAATTAAAATCGTTTCAAAAATTGTGAGACAAAGTTTAGTGCAAACTTTCAAAAATTACAATATGTCAATTTTTTTATTAACCACAGAAAACACAGAGAACACAGAGAAAGAATATTTTGTAATTTGTAATATATCAGTGGAATTTTTTTTGACAGGATAGGGATTAGTGGTTAGTGGTTAGTGGTTAGTGGTTAGTTCGCATGCGGAGATTAATATCGATGCTGATTTTGAATCAATAAATTCATAATCTTTAATCATTAATCTGTAAGTTCAATTCACTAATCACTAATCACTAACCGCTAATCATCTCCCCCTCCCTTTGCGTTGCGATATAGTGTGGTAAACTTTTGTACCATTTCAGTGGAACATTCATTCAGTGGAACATTCAGTAACCATTGTCTGATTCGTTTTCAGACACATGTCTTAACGACTACTCTTTTGAAACGCCGAAATTAATAACATGATCGCATTT
>JAITKS010000121.1 GCA_031278315.1 Planctomycetaceae bacterium
AATAAATTATTACACTGATATATTACATTTATATTACATTCGTTTTTTATTTTTTTAATTGAAAATATTGTCAATAAACGTTGCAATATTTTTTAATAACTACAACTTGTTTTTGAGTCAAAAAATTGTCTATGTATTCACCATGCAAGAGCAATTTAAGTTTAAAACGAATACCGAAATTTAAAGTGTGAAAAGTATAAAAATAAAAATTACACAAATTTGTTACATAATATTGTAATAAAATATTCCACTGATATATTACATCTAATTAAATCATTACAATATTTCTTTACGATATTTTAACATTACTAGATACTTTATTTTATGCGTGAACGATTACCCAAAAATGATTACAAATAATTCAACTAATTCAACAGAATAATTACAAACATTATAAATTATGTTTATATCTCTTTTTAGCATGGTGATATTGCAATACACGGTTATCGTTTATTTGATTCTGTTTTTACTTGGTGCGGTACTTGGTGCATTAGTCAATTGGTATGTTGATAGGTACGGTTGGATAGAGCGGTTTAGGTCGCCTTGGCGCAGGTCAGATAAACTTCAACGGGTATGGTTCGACTTTATTCCGATTTTGGGTTGGTTTAAGTTACGTCGTTTTGGCAAGAATCTGCACAAATTACGGGAATCGGAACGTGCCGCCGGAATCGATAACAAAGGATTTTGGATTCGACCGTTATTCGTCGAATTATTTGCCGCAATCGGTTTGATATTACTTTATTATTGGGAAGTCGAACAGGCAGGATTGCTGCCCGAAACAAATTTTTCTGAACCGCTGGAAACGTCAATTATACGTTTTGCCGCTCATATATTTTTGTTTACTTTGCTTTTAGCCGCATCTTTAACTGATTTAGACGATTTTATTATTCCTGCAAATCTAACTATTATTGGTACGATCGGCGGAATATTTATTGTAACGATATTTCCGCAAGTTTTACTTCCCGCAACAGAATTATATCTTGACAATAAAAATAAAAGTCATAATACGGTAGAACGATTAACACCTTATCCTGTACCGCTTCATTTTTGCAGTCCAGATAAAATTGAAATTTTACGTAACTACAACTTGCGAAATTTACAGACAAAAGATTCAACGCCGCAAGTAATAAAAATATCTGATTCAAATTTTGATTCAAATTCAAATTCTTCGCGGATGATTTTTTGTAACAAAAAATTGTGTAGAGAATCAGTGATTCAATTTTTGTTAATTACGTTTTTGTGGTTATTTTGGTGTTTTGCGATGATGGATCGTATTTGGTATTTTCGATTATCGTTTCGCCGGGCGTTATTATTATTTTTTCGTAATTTATATCGTTCTTCGGCGACTAAATATTGGTTAATATTGTCAATTTTTGTACCGGCGGCACTTTTTATTGTGATTTTTTTTACATCTTTTTTGGATTCGGTTAATTGTCATTATTTATTGAGTGCGTTGATTGGTTTAGCGGCGGGAATGTGGTTGATATGGTCAGTCCGTTTGGTTGCAGGATTTGCACTAGGAGTTGAAGCGATGGGATTCGGCGATGTCATTCTTTTGGGAATGATAGGAGTTTTTGCCGGATGGCAATCATGTATAGTGATTTTTTTTCTTGCGCCGTTTGCCGGAATAATTCCAAGTCTGATCGGAATGTTATTAGGACACGGACGAATGATTCCTTACGGACCTTTTCTTAGTTTTGCAACTTTATTATTAATTATTTTCTGGGCTATAATTTGGCGAACAATGGAACAAATTCTTTTTCAATCGAGTATTCAAACTGCAATCGCTGTACAATTTTTAATTATACTGCTAGGTGCAATGCTTATTGGTTGGAAAAAAATAAAAGAAAAAATAATACATCAGTGAAATTTTTTGGTTTTTTTGAGATTACGAAATACACGAAAATTTGTAATATATCAGCGGAATATTTTTTTTATTAACCACAGAGAACACAGAGAACACAGAGGAAGAATATTTTGTAATTTTAGATTTTGGTAATATATCACAAAAAATTCTGGTAGAGACACAATGTATTGTGTTTTTATATTGGTGATTGTCCGGGTTTTAATATGCCTACAAATATTTCACTGAAATACTACGAAAAACAACTAATCAACGAATCAATCGCAACGTTTGGAAACGGCGGCTTAACTTCGTGCGCTTTGAAATTGTTCGGCACTCTTGGCTATAACACAACTCGGCGTTTACCTCTTCCTGAAAAAACAAGTAAATATTTTATCGAACATTTCACTAAACAAAGCCGTTTCATAAATGAAAACGCTCTCACAAATGAATGGAAAAGTATCGATCTGCTTTTTCAATTGACAAACAATGAAATAACTACAAATTCAAAGTCTATTAAACAAAGTCAATTTAAAAATCAGATTATTGAATCTTATCTTTTTATTGCAATCGACTTGATTCAAGATGATTATTCACGTACAAAAATCGCTCAAATCACACGTGAAATCAATAAAGTTTTCGTAATGCCGATATTTATTGTTTTTCGATACGGAACAAAAATAACTCTGGCAATTATTAACCGAAAAATCAACAAACAAGATCACAAAAATGATATTCCCGAAAAAGTCATTTTGATCAAGGATATTTCAATTACAAATACTCATCCCGCTCATCTCGGTATTTTGTATGATTTATCGTTACAACAAATCAGCCGAAAAATACAGATTAGAAACTTTATCGAACTCAACAACTCATGGATGCAAATTCTCGATACGAAAGAACTCCATAAACGATTTTATAAAGAATTATCAGACTGGTATTTCTGGGCTGTAAAACACGTTAAATTTCCAAACGATAAAAAAATCAACACCGAAATCAGAAACTCAACAAATTTAATCCGGCTTATCACACGAATTATTTTTGTCTGGTTTCTTAAAGAAAAAGAACTCATTCCGGAAAAATTATTCGATCAAAATGAACTAAAAACAATCATTAAAAATTTCAATAGAAATGAGAAGTCAACAAATTATTACAACGCAATTCTGCAAAATTTATTTTTTGCAACGTTAAATCAAAAAACACAAGATCGTAAATTTGCCGAAGAAAACGATTTTATGTCCAACCGCAATGAATACAGCATTAAAACCGGTATTAAAACTCATTATCGTTATGTAAATATGTTCTCTGCCGAAAAGACGGAAGCACAAAAATTGTTTAAGCAAATTCCATTTCTCAACAGCGGTTTGTTCGATTGCTTGGATAAAGAAAATCCTGAAACAAATAAAATCGAATATGTTGACGGCTTTAACCATAATCCGAAAAATCGTGCAATTATTCCAGACTTTTTATTTTTTGGAGAGAAACAAAAAATCGATTTGAATACAATTTATAATACTCACGGCAAAATATACGAAGTAAAAGGCTTATTCAATATATTACGAAATTATAAATTCACAGTTACAGAAAATACTCCAATTGAGGAAGATATTGCACTTGATCCTGAATTATTAGGTAAAACGTTTGAAAATCTGCTTGCAAGTTATAATCCTGAAACAAAAACAACAGCACGTAAACAAACCGGCTCATTCTACACGCCTCGCGAAATTGTAGATTATATGGTTGATGAATCTTTGATTTCTTATCTGAAAAATTACATTCTTTCAAAACAATACAGAGCTGATTTTTTTGATTCGCCGCAATCCGGTCTTTTTCGTAACAAAAATAAAAAGAAACAACTAAAACTTGAACGAAAATTAAATCAAAGAACAAATAACAAACAAGAATTAGAAAATAAATTGAGATCATTATTGTCGTATGAAACAAATAATCCGTTTAACGAACATGAGACAATAACAATTATTCAAGCAATTGATTCTTGCAGTATTCTTGATCCGGCGTGCGGCAGCGGAGCTTTTCCAATGGGAATTTTACATAAAATTGTTTTAATCCTGCAAAAACTCGACCCCGAAAATAAATACTGGAAAAAACAACAACAAGAACAAATTATTCGACAAAAAATTTTAGAATTGCAAAACAATACGAAACTTGCCGCTCAATTAAATAATGTTCAAATCAGAAAACATGCAGAGAAAAAAGTTGAAAACAGTCTTCAGCAAATCAATGAAATTTTTGATCGTAAATTTAATTCCGATGATTATGCACGTAAATTTTTCTCGATTAAGAATTGCATCTTTGGAGTTGATATTCAACCTATTGCAATACAAATTGTGAAACTTCGTTTTTTTATTTCGCTTATTGCCGACCAACATGCAGATAAAACGAAAAAAAATTACGGTATCCGTGTCTTGCCTAATCTTGAAATGAAATTTGTTGCTGCAAATACATTAATTGGTTTAGACAGTTCTCAACAACTTATGTTACATAATTCTGATATTGAAAAGAAAGAACAAAAGCTCAAAGCAAACCGCTGCGAATATTTTTCGGCGGACAATCGTATCAAAAAGAAAAAATTACAAGAGAACAATAAACAATTACGGCGTGAAACCGCTGAATTACTCAAAAAATACGGTTGGGATAATACAGCAGCAGAACAAATAGTCTCTTTCGATTTTTTTGACTCAAACACTCATGCCGAATGGTTTGATCCCGAATGGATGTTTGGTATGACACAAGGATTTGATATCGTAATCGGAAATCCGCCATATATCGAAATTTCAAAAAAAGAACAGAAAATTATTTTTCAAGAAAAATATAAAGAAGTCTTATCCGGACATTACGATTTGTATATTTTTTTCTTCAAAAAAGGAATCGATTTGCTTAAAAACGGCGGAGTTAATGTGTTTATTACACCTCATACTTTTACTCAATATAAACAGTTTATAAATTTGCGAAAATGGTTATACAAAAATGTAAATATATTAGAAATAACTGATAGAATCGAAAGCGTATTTGAATCAGCTGTTGTTGATAATAGTATATCTGTTTTAAGTAAAAATAATTTTCAGCCGCATACAAATTTTACAAAATATATTTATGAAAACTCTAAATTGAAAAAAATATCAAGCACTCAACTAAAAAAGAAAGAATACAACAGCGATTCGTTTGATATAAAATCTATTAAAAATAAAAAGATTCTAAAACGGTTCTATTCAAATTCAATTTGCTTAAACGAATTTGTTGAAAGCTGTCAAGGAATTACTGTTTATGCAAAACTTCAAGGAGAAAAAATCAATTATTTTAGAAAAAATTACATAAACAACTCCTCAAAAAAATGTACAAGAGGAAGAGAAATTTTCAAATACAATCTCCAATGGAGTAAAACTTATATCGAATACGGAGAATGGTTATGGTGCCCCCGTAATTGTAAATTTTTTGAATTGCCCAAAATTTTTATCAGACAAACTTCAGCCGATATAATCGCAACTTACATTGAAGAACCTTTTTATTGTATCGATTCTGTTCATTCTTTAATTCAAAAAAATAAAAATATCGATTTGAAATATATTTTAGGAATTTTAAATTCAAAATTAGGCAATTATTTTTATCATCTTTTGATTTCAGAAACCGGAAAAATTTTTGCTCAGGTAAAGTTAAATTTTTTACGTCAAATTCCGATAAAAGATATTTCAACAACCGAACAGCAACCAATAATCACTCTCGTTGATCAAATTCTTTCGGCGAAAAAGAAAAATCCATCCGTTGATACTTCGTCATTAGAAGCAGAAATAGATGATATAGTATTTCATCTCTACGAATTAACAGAATCAGAAAAAAAGTCTGTATTAGCGGTTAGCGGTTAGCGGTCAGTGGTTAGTCCGCATGCGGACATTAGTACCGAATCTGCATTCGAATCGCTAAACACTATTATTGATCCAAATATCCGATCGCCCTTTCAGGGCTGGTTTAAAAGAAGTCTCAAATAATTGAACTTGAAAGATCAATAAAATTTGTGATAATAAGATTCATCTGTGTTAAAAAATTTGTAACTATTCATTTGTAATTGTTCAGTAAAACATTTTAGCGGCAAATTTTTTTACAACAAATTTGTGTGATTTTTCAACAACTCTTACTTGAAAATTCGATTCAATCCGCCGACATTACATATTGTCATTCCGGATTTTACGGCATCGAAATTTGCCGTATGAGTTGTATATATTTTTTATTTTTAACAATTAATTATTAAATATTCAGTGTCAGATATAATTTTTCCTTCACACCTGCCTTCGCGAACTAAAATAGTTGCGACTGTTGGTCCGGCTTGTGATAACGAGTCGACTCTTACTCAATTGATGCTATGCGGCGTAACGGTATTTCGTCTGAACATGGCACATAGTGCGGGTACCGAAGATGCTCAGCGCCGTCTTAATCTTATACGTTCCGCTGCGAACAAATTGGGACGTCCGATTGGCGTGCTTGCAGATTTAGCTGGACCGAAAATGAGATTGGGCGAAGTTCAAGGCGGTACATATTTTTGTGATACGAAAATTCCTATAAGATTCGTTCGAGGAGACAAAACAAACGAACCAAACACTTTCACAACAACCTATGAACCATTGATCGATGACCTCAACATCGGAGACAATGTGATGCTTGCCGACGGAACAGTAACACTTCGTGTAATGTCTAAAGATATAAATTCTGTGGTTTGTGAAGTGATTCAAGGCGGAGCAATCCGCAGCCGTCAAGGAGTAAATTTACCCGGCGTGAATTTGAGCATAAAAACATTACAACCGCATGATATAGTTCATGCGAAATGGGCAGTTACAGCAGGAATTGATTTTATCGGTTTGAGCTTTGTCCGAAGTGCCGACGATATTCACGAATTACGCGAAATAATGGCAGAAACAGCACATCAAAACACAGGTTTATTCGGCGAAATTCCTCATATTATCGCCAAAATCGAAAAACAAGAAGCTGTTGATAATATCGAAGAGATAACAGATACCGCAAACGGCATTATGGCAGCACGAGGCGATCTCGGTGTCGAACTTGATATTGCAAGAATAGCAACTGTTCAAAAAATGATCATCGACACTTGCAGACGAAAACTAAAACCCGTAATTGTTGCAACACAAATGTTGGAAAGTATGCACACTCACACAATTCCAACACGAGCAGAAGCAACAGATGTAGCTAATGCTATTCTCGACGGTGCCGACGCAACAATGCTGTCGGGTGAAACTGCCGTCGGAGATTATCCAGTCGAAACCGTGCAAATGATGAATCGAATCGCTGTAGAAACAGAAAAATTCATCACAAAACAAAGTTGGTACAAAAATGATGCAAACAAAAAATTAAATAATAGCAAATCAAAAGACGGTAAATTATCTGTTACGAATGCAATTTGCAGTGCTGCCGTTTCATTAGCAGAATCAATAAATGCGAAACGGATTCTTATTGCATCCCGCTCCGGTGTTTCGGTGATGGGATTATCAAATTTGAGATCGTCGGTGCAAATAATTGGAACGAGTCATAATCAACGAGTTCTTAATAGAATGAATTTATATTGGGGAGTAATTCCAGTTCTAAACGCTCCAACTGACCCGCGGGAAAGTTTGAAAGAAATCGTTGACGCAGGAAAAAAAATAGGAAGATTTGAACGCGGAGATCGATTAGTTCTTGTAAGCACAATGGGACCGACTTCGGAAAATCATAATATAATTTATGCACACGTCGTAGATTAATTTTCAATTTCAATTATGACATTAATTATGACATTCTTCATATTGCAAATTAAATAATATATCAGTGGAATATATCAAAAATTTCAAATTCATTTTTCACAAATCATTTTCAAATTCATAACTCAAAAAATTTGAAAAACAATATTCTACTGATATATTTATATTCTCAATATTTCTCTCAAAATTTTAAATTATGAAAATAAAAACCGAATTGTGAAATGAAATTCGTATATTACGTTGTATGTTTTACGATCCAATCTCCTAGCGTTGGCGAGATTTGCGAAATTGCGAATAATAATTTCGCTTTGGCAGGAACGACTAATTCTGGTTTTCTCAATTCACAATACTTTATAATTTTGTCGGCTAATTTTATTGGATCAATTAAATTAACTTTCACGCCCGCTCCTTGTGTCATTGCAGATTCCGGTACGTTTTTAACTTGATCAAATTGATATATCCGATTCCCCTCACGTTTTATTGGCCCCGGACAAACGAGCAAAACATGAACGCCGTCATCACACAGCTCTAAACGCAACTGTTGACTATATGCCGCCACTGCGAATTTAGTTACCGGATAAGCTCCAACATATTTCGCCGCACTCTTTGACGCCAAAGAACCAATATTTACGATATGTCCGCAACTTTTCAAAATCAACGGCAACGCTCCGATTGTACAACGAATTACTCCCAACACATTCAAATCAAACAACGATTGAAATTGTTCCGGCAGCGTATCTATAACCCGCCCGCGCATTGAATGACCCGCATTATTCACTAAAACATCAAGAGACCCAAACTCCTCTGTTATCTTTCTAAAAAGTGCGTCAACTTCACTCTGATTGGTAACATCACAACGAAACGGAAATAACTCTGCTCCAGAATAATTATCTCGAATTTCCGACGCTGCCGATTCTAATCGATCTATATCTCGTGCCGCCATTACAACTCGTGATCCCAACTTTGCAAATTGCGTACTCAATGCCAGTCCTAATCCGCTAGAACCGCCTGTTACTAATATAATTTTATTTTTCCACATATTAAATTTTTCCCGCGTGTTAAATTTTTTCACGTATTAAATTTTTTTCACGTATTAAATACTGTCATGTATTTTGAGTAATATACTACTCTAATTTATTTATTGTAACGAAAAACGAAAAATTCTGTAGAGACGCAATTTCTTGTATCTCTACGTTTCAATTTATTTATTGTAACGAAAAACGATTTTTCGTATGAGAGGAAATATATCAGCGAAATATTTGTTTGATATAAAATTTGTGTAACAGGTTATCATTGTTGAGACCAATTGCAGGTTTCTTTATGTATTGATTAAATTGGAATACGATGTTAAATTTGTCTGTTAAATTAAATTTGTCTTGATTACAATCCTTGTAATATATCAGTGGAATATTTTTTTTATTAACCACAGAGAACACAGAGAAATCAGATTTTGTAATTTTAGATTTTAGATTTTAAATTTAAGTGAATTACTAAAAAATATTTTAGCCGGCGGGAACGCAGGCGTCCCGCCTGTATCTTTTTTGTACAAAAAACGCCTAAAGATGCGGTCGAGACGACCGCGTTCCCGAAAACAATAAATTATTCAACTGATATATTACAAATAAAGTTAGTTTTAAAATTCATAACCCCAAAAAATTTGAAAAAAATTTTTCACTGATATATTAATTATATTTTAATTTTGCT
>JAITKS010000179.1 GCA_031278315.1 Planctomycetaceae bacterium
ATTTCGTGTTATCTCTGGTATGCAAATTGACGGTTCAATAATATTTTGTACTTGTTCAAGCGAATGCCACAACGCATAATATTTACCTTCCGCATTAAGACGTTTGGCAAGGTCTTTCAGATACGTTGTTTTCCCGCTCTGACGAGAAGCGTGAATCACAAAATATTTCTTACTGTCAATCAGTTGTTCAACTCCTTGTAAACGAGTAGACGCTTCTATCATGTAATGCTCTTCGTTATTACACGGACCTTCTGTGTTAAACTCTTTCATCGTATTAAAAAATTAAAATTATTTGTTGATTAAATGTTAGTTAGTTTTGTTTTTTTGAGATCACGAAACACACGAAATAACGAAATACACGAAAATTATCTAAAAAAATTTTTCGTGTACTTTCGTGTTTTTTGTGTTAAAAAAAATAAAACAAAAATATCAAAATAGAAAGTTACGAAAAAAAAATTCCACTGATATATTACAAGACTTGTAAATAATATTCAATTTAATTGTTCATTTTTACTTGTCAAAATCTATTGCGAAATATAACAATAAAAAAGAAAAAAACAACAACTGAAAAAATTAAAACATGAACGGTTACACTGATTTTATACAGCTTAATTTTTATAAACAGTTGCTAACTCTTTGTGTATTTTTTCCGCTGCGTCAAAACCGCTTTTGATACAATTAGGAATCCCAATTCCATGAAAAGCATTGCCCGCTATCGCTAATAAAACTTGACTTTGTACCAATTGCTCTATCTCCCGAACCAAGTCACGATGTCCGACATAATATTGCGGCATCGTTCTGGGCCAATGTGCTGTCACACTAAATAAAGGTTCGCCTTCTATTTTAATTATTCTTCTCAATTCTTTTAACAAAATCGGTTCCAACTCGCTATCATCCATTTCCGCCATCAACGGATTTCTCGCTCCGCCTGCAAAAATTCGTATAACTTGCTTCCCCGCCGGCGCACGATGCGGATACTTCAAATTACTAAAACTACCCGCTAAAATTACACTCTTTTCTTTTTTGGGAACAACAAATCCCATCCCATTAATTCGCTGCTTAATTTGATCAGAATTAAATACAAACGTTACTATCGCCGTTCCCTCATGCTCAATACTAGATAATCGTAACGAAATATCTTGTAAATCATCTTTCAATAATTTTCCTGCTTCATAAGCCGAACAAGCTAAAATTACTGCATCATAAATTATTTCCGTTTCAGAATTTTCACGTCCTTCATCAATTTTTGACTTTTTTGATTTTTCCGTTTTCAAAATCCATTTTCCGTCTTTTCTTAAACTAATCGCCTCTACAGACTCGCCCAACTTTACCGATCCGCTTCGTAATTTTGATTCAATTGATTCGCAAATCGTACATAAACCTCCTTTCAAAGTAACAAAGAAACTGTATCTTGCACCGCTCTGCTCAGCAAGATTAGCTACACGATTCGCCGCTAACTGTTTTTTCATTGCCCAAATTAACGAGCCGTGATCCCGTTCCATTTCTCTAAATCTCGGCAGAGTTGCAAGCACACTCAACTTGTCCATGTCCGCTGCATAAACACCGCTAACTAGAGGCTCAACGAGACGCTCAAAAACTTCACGCCCCAATCTACGGCGCACAAAATTTGACATGCTCTCATCAATATCATCCCGCCGCGAAGGAATAAATAACTCTAATCCTGCACGCAACTTGCCAAATATCGAAAGTATCGGCGTTGTCGCCATCGGAAAAAGTTTCGTTGGTGCCATCATTAGAAAACCATCAGGCAAAAGATGAAGCCGGTTTCGACGCACAACATAAGTCCGGCGATGTTCAGAATTCGTCTGAACTAAATTATCAGATAACCCTAACTCTTTGCAAAGTTGCAGTCCCCACGGAATAGTCGAAATGAAATTATCAGCACTCAATTCAATTTCATAATCGTCGCGATTAATTGTTTCCAGAACTCCGCCTACTCGATTACGGCGATCGAAAATATCAATTGTCAAATCAGAACCAGAACCAGAACCAGAATTAAAATTAGAATCAAGTTGTTGCAACCGGTACGCTGCAGAAAGTCCGCTTATTCCCGCACCAACTATAGCTATTTTCATATTTAATTAAACGTAAAAAATAAAAAATAAGTAATATTGAAAATTTTCTTACCGCTCATAATTTTCAATATGATTGGTAAAATAAATTAGTTATTACTCGTAAACAATTGTTATTAGAACTGACTAACAACTAAATGAAATTTAGAAAAAAACGGTTTTGAATGTTACAGAATCAAACGCATAAAAATTGATTTCCGATATAGTTTTTAGTTTTATTCATTTTAACTTTTCTCACTTTTTCTCACCTTTTTCTCACACTTTAAATTTCAGTTTGAGTCGGCTGCGTGCCGGCTATGATTCGGCTGTGCTTATACTTATCTATCGGATTATTCGGATTATTAATCGGAAAACAGATTTTACTGAATACACATTTATATCACCAATATCACCGAAATTCATAATACGATACGTATATCACACCATACACTAAACACTATGCGGGCTTTAAGTATCCTTGCCGACAATGACAACACTTTGATCATCCGTTTGAGGAGTTCGTCCTGAGAAACTATGAACAGCTGTCATCAGATTTTTACCGAAATCTTCTGTTGCGACACTTGGTGATTTTCTTAAATAATCTAATACACCCTCCAGTGTAAAATATTTTTCCTGTGCATTCATTGCATCTGTAATACCGTCACTTATTACAACTAACTTTTGTCCCGTTTCAATAACAAACGAACTCTCTGGGTACTCTGTATCATCCATAATTCCTAGCGGTAAACCAATAATTGATTCCCCTAACATTTCAGCCTTGCCATCAGTTGAGACCAGAATTGGCGGTATATGTCCGGCGTTATGAAAAACGATTTCATTTGTTTTCGGATTAAGCACACCGAAAAAGAACGTAATAAATCTGTTGTCCCATCTAGGCTCACTAAACACGCGATTCAAACGCTTTATTGTATCTTCAAACGTTTTCTCAATAATTAGCCCTGATCTTACTTCCGCCGATAATTTCGCCATTAGCAAAGATGCGGCAGCTCCTTTGCCCGATACATCACCTAAAGCAAAAACTAAACGTCCATCCGGCAGCATAATATAATCGTAATAATCGCCGCCTAGATATTTTGCAGGTTGATAGAAATCAAAGAAACCATAATTTTCAATTTTAGGTCGGGCAAGCGGCAGCAGTCCGCGTTGAACGGTGTTGGCAATATTCATTTCCCGTTCAAGAATTCGCTCGTTTATAGCAATTTCGTGTAACTTCGCATTCTGATACGAAACCGCAACCTGATACGCAACCGAAACCAATAAATCAAGGTCTTCATAAGTAAACCGGCTGCGTGAAGACCGTGAATCTACTTGTACGACTCCAAGTACTTCCGAGTTGTCATAATCCATAATCGGAGCAGCCATAATCGACGAGATATTGTAATTTACAATACTTTCACTGATATCAAATCTGGAATCATTCGCAACATCGTCTGACAAAATAGCAGCTTTCGACGAAGCTACTTTTTCAAGAATCGTACGGCTTATACGAAAAGATTCCTGATTGTCCGGATCACGATATTGAAACGCTTTCAATTCAAGCCGACCCGTTTGATCATCGTTTAACAAGATATATGCACAATCAGCTTGCAAAAATATTTTGAGTAAATTATTCACCAATTGCGGTAAAACATGATGAACATCGGCACCAAGATTACGTCCGATATCGATCATTGCTTGTAATTTTATTGAAGCGTTAGCCGAAGTCAGAATAGGTTTTTTATCGACGAGCTGAATTTTAGATTTTATCTCGAATGTATTACTTTCGTCATCGCCCATTTCCTTGACTAAATTGAGATCAGCAACAGGAGCAGCAGGTTCAGGCGATACCGCTTGACTTGGATCACCAGCAGAAAACACAAATTCTGCTTCACAAAAACGTATAACATCGTTTTCGTGCAAAAGAGTTTGCTCTGTTATTTGAGTTCCGTTTAAGAATGTACCATTACGGCTTTTGAGGTCTTCCAGATAGTACCCGTTTGAATCAGAAAAGATTCGGGCATGTTCTCGACTAACACCGTTATGTTCAAGTGTAATATGGCACTCTTTGTTACGACCAATAACAACTGAATTTGTAGTAATGTGAAAAATTTCTTTATTTGTAATATCTTGATTACGTGATCTCAAAAAAGCCATTGTTAAAATATATTGTTAGGGGGTTAATAACTCGAAATATGAATTTCGGCGATTCAAAAACTATTCATTAAAAAGTCACCTTGCCGAATGTAATCAGGCAGTCGAACCGAAATTTAAAGTGTGAGTTTTTAAAGTGTGAGTTTTTTTAAGTGTGAGTTTGTTAAAAGTGTGAGTTTGTTTAAGTGTGAGTTTTCTTAAGTGTGAGTTTTTTAAAAATATAACCGCTCGTATATTGTCATATTTTTTTGAACATATCCAAATAATACAAATAATACACTGTGAACGGTTGCCGATAGTAATCGATAGTAATACTGTCTGATTCTGTTAATTGCTCAAATTGAAATTGAAATTACAATAAAATTAACAAAACATCTTTAAAAAATTAAGGCGGTAATTATATCGTCAAAAATTTTTAATTCAATACTATATGTATCGTACTATGAATTGTCAGTGATACGAAAGTATGAAAAGCATAAATCTCGAACCGGAAATTAAAATGAATAAGAACAGTTGAAAATTCATAATTTAGAAATCAAGATACACAAAATATGACGGGGGGATTGCATAAAACGATGTTTCTTTTATAATCTTTCCCTTTGTATAGTTTCCAGTGTTTACAAATATTCCGCAAATAGATTACAAACTATATTACGAAATTTCGATTTTAATTTTTTAACATTAGACACGATAAACAAAATTTACTGGATTGTTAAATAAAAACACTCGATAAAGTTTTATAACAAAATCGAATCGAAAATTAAAGTAAGAATAGAATAATTTATAAGTGTCAACATACATTGCCGGACTGGCGGAATGGCAGACGCAGTGGATTCAAAATCCACCGCCCGCAAGGGCATCCCGGTTCGACTCCGGGGTCCGGTAGTATTATGATTATGATATTTTCGATTTTAAACTTGATAATTATCATTTGTAAATCAATTAATTTTCAGTTAGTTTGAGATCAAGTTTTAGAGACTGCTATTATATTATTTTATCAATTCTAATTTGTCGAATTCATTTTGTGAGCAGGAGCAGTTTGCAATTGGGCAACTATGATAAATAGATAAATAACAACGGGGCGTAGCTCAGCCTGGCTAGAGCGCTGCGTTCGGGACGCAGAGGTCGCTGGTTCAAATCCAGTCACCCCGATTTTAATACTAAAGGTAACTTCTAAAAACTAATATTAGGAGGAATGCGGGTGTCTTGTCTGCACGGTTTTTTTACATAAAACGCCTAAATATGCGGTTCGGCTGTGTTTCTTCTAGCAATAAATTTTTACATTAGGTTTTTAGAAATTCACTAAATTTATTTGATTGAATATTGCAATTGTTACTTATGAATTATTACATTTGATAACAAATAAATATTGGCAGGAATTTGTAATGCTTAATGTTCTTTCACCTTATTTACAGTCTATTTATTTTTCGCATTATACACCTGATGATGAATCGGGATTAGTTTGCTTTGGCGGAGCGTTGACGATTAATTGTCTTATTGACGCTTATTCTCATGGAATTTTTCCTTGGCCGATTTGTAATCCTGATAATAATAAAACAGTTCTTGCATGGTTTTCGCCCAAGCTGCGGGCGATATTTGAGTATGAGCGATTTCATATTCCGCGTAGTCTTGAGAGGTTATATCGTTCAAATCAGTTTCAGATAAAATTCGACACTGATTTTGAAGGAGTAATCAGGGGTTGTAGTTCAGCCCAAGACCGTAAAAATAGAACATGGATTACACCTCAAATGATCAGGGCGTATATTAGAATGTACGATTATGGATATGCGCATAGTGTGGAAGCATGGGCGGAAGGCAAATTAGCCGGCGGTGTTTACGGAGTAGCTTTAGGCGGTTTATTTGCAGCGGAATCAATGTTTTATGTAAAACCGAATGCGTCGAAGATTGCGCTAGTTGCTTTAATTGATCACTTGAAAGAAAACGGTTATTCTTTGATAGATATTCAGGAAATCACGCCCAATACATTGAGATTTGGAGCTATTGAAATATCTCGTGAAATCTATAAACAACGCTTACATGACGCCCTAAAATTAATACACATTAAATGGTAACTAATGATAATATCTCTGTCGAAATATTTTTAAACATTAAATATTAAACATTGAATATTAAACATTAAATATTAAACATTAAACATTGAATATTAAATATTGAATATACAAAAAAATTGCAAAAGGAAATAGTACTTAAAACAATGTCCCTGTCTTTTATAATTCTCATCATTATTATGGTTCTCATCGTCTTGCGGTACAATTCGAAATGAGACACGATAAAGCGCAACGTTTAATGCGGTACAGGCATCTTGCAGTAACTTTCCAAAAACCGTTTAAAATGTTGCCCGTTTACATTGTTTTTTGATAAAAGCGTTTGCAAAAAATAATTCCAACTGTCGATAAAAAAGATGATAAAAATTTCGTTATAAAGAAATTGTTTCAAGAGAACAATATGATAAAACGGCTCAAAATCTCTCGCCGCTCAATCCTGTCTCTCCGAACAATTAAACTAAAAATAAATTTAGATAGATTGAAAATGGTTAATCAATTCCTTGACACTCAAATCCTCCGCCTTATAAAAGACCTTTTTGAGTCTAGTTTTTGCTGTCCGCCGCTGACGCAATGTTTTGCGTTTCTATTTTGCAATGCTTTGTGTTTCTATTTAACTATAATTTTTTTAATTTTAAAATGATAAATAATAAACCTATTGAACGTAAATTTCTTACATGGAATCAGCCGTTGCTATTGACAGCGGCGAAATATTTGATCGATAAATTTGTATATGAAAATGATAACTCTACAAATAACAACAAATCCAATTCAAAACGCCGTTTTGATCTATCGACTGTTGTGATAGCGTTTTCGGCACATCGTGCAATTACGCGGTTTGAAGAAATTTTGGTAGAACAAGTCAACCAACTCGTGGAAGACGGTATAATCGAATCTGCATGGTATCCGCCGGAATTGATTACTTTCGGCTCTCTGCCCGAAAAATTTTACGAACAAACATTTCCAATCGCAAACGAAGAAACACAATATTTCGCATGGAGACGTGCTATTCTAAACATTCAAAAATCTGATCCTGAAAATTTAAAACATCTGCTTCCGTTTCAACTTAACGAATATGATATCGGCAGCGGAATTGCTTTAGGAAAAACTTTTGCAGCTTTGCATTATGAAATAGTTTCGGAAAATATCGATTTCGATAACGTAGTAGAAAAATGTCAAGAACTCGACCTGCCGCAAGAAGAAATAAGATGGAACATGCTCGTTAAATTAAAAAATGAATATCATCAAATTCTCAATGATCTGAAAATCTGGGACTTGCAAAGCGCACGATTATATGCGGTCAATAATCAGAAAGAATCTGAATATACAAAAATATATGATTCGTACAAAAAAAATAAAAAGCAATTTTTTCTTGTCAATCTAGTTGACATGAATATTCTACAGCGGGAAATCGTAAACAAGTTTTCCGAGTTTGTAACGGCACTGATTTTCGCGCCGGAATCTTATAAAGATTATTTCGATGAATTCGGCTGCATTATACCTGACAAATGGCTCGACGAAGTTATTCCGATAGATGATTCACAAATTGAAATTGTTGAACGTTCAGATTTTGAACCCGATGCGGTATTGCGGCGTCTTTATAATGCTAAAAATTCAGAATCCTCCGACGGTAAATTTGCGGCGGGTGAAATTTCTATTGTTGCTGCGAACAGTGAAACTTTACCTTTTTTCAAACGCCGGTTCAAGGAAGCGAATATAAAATTATCGCATTTTAAAGGTATAGAGTTGCGGCATTCGCCGATTTATCGTTTTCTTGATTTACTCGCAAAATTTATCGAATCGCAAAGTTTTTCCGACCTAGCTGAACTCGCAAGACATCCTGATATGTATAATTTTCTAAAACAAAATTTCAACGAGAATCCGGAATATTACAAGTTATTGAAAGCTCTTGATCTATATTGCAACAATTTTATTCCCGATAAAATTGACGGTAATTGGAAATCGCTTGCCGGTGCGGACAATAGAATAACGCAATTGACTGAACTCGATGATGTGATACAAAAATCGTGGCAAATTATTAGTAATCAATTGATCGAATTTGAAAATTCAGATTGGCAAAAAATTGACGAACAACGTGAGCCGCCGGAATTTTGGCTGATGAAAATCAATACAATTTTAGCTCGGTTTTATCAAAATAATAAAAGAATGATAACTGTAAATGTTCTTGAATATATTACAATTGCAAACAATAAGATAAACAAAATTCCGAAAGAGCTGCTTCCTAAAATGACATTTTTTGAAACGATAAATTTTCAATTGTCGTTGCTTAATTCAGAATTTATTTCGCCGTATCCAGATGACGACGCAATAGATATGATCGGATGGCTCGAAGCGGCAACAGATGACGCTGAACTTTTAATCGTTACAGGACTAAATGACGGCTTTATTCCGTCGTATGTAATTGCGGATGCGTTTTTGCCGGATAAAATTCGGCTTGAGTTAAAAATGATTGACAACAAACGCCGGCATGCACGCGATATTTATACAATTATCGTTACATTAAAAACGCGTAAAAAAGATAATGTTATTTTGATTACTTCACGAAGTTCAATTGCCGGCGATCCGATGATTCCGAGCCGGTTGTTATTCGCAACAGATGATAATAATCCTGAAGAACGAATGAAACTCACGCAGCGAATTAAACGATTTTTCGGTGAAACGCCAAAACAGCCGAAGATAATTTTAGAGAACTCGTTTGAGAATATTTTGGCAAAGAGTTTCAATTTTAAGGTGCCGGAATTACCAATTTTAGAACCGCAAATTCAAAAAATGCGGGTTACTGAATTCGCAGATTATGCTCGTTGTCCGTATAGATATTATTTGAAACATGTGCTTAAACTTTTTCCAATTGACGATTCCGCAGAAGAAATTAGTCCGAGTAGATTTGGAGATTTAATTCATGAAACGTTATGTGAATTCGGCAGAAATGAAATTGTACGTGATTGGGACGATGAGAATATGTTAAAATCTTGGCTTAAAGATAAATTATTGGAAATCGCAAAAAAGAATTTCGGAGACAATCCGATAGCTGCTGTTGCAATTCAAATTGAACGGGCGATAAGCAGATTAGATGCTTTTGCACGTTGGCAGGCGGAACGTCGGAAGGGCGGTGATAAAATATTGCATGTCGAATTTAGACTAGATGAAAAAGAATGTCAAAAAACAAATTTCCTTGATGTAGATAACAAAAAAATGTTTGTTATCGGACGAATTGACAGAATCGATTATAATGAAAAAAATAACGAATACACAATAATTGATTATAAAACGTCAAACAGCAGTAAATCGCCGGAAGATGTTCACAAGAAAAAAAACAACGATGAATGGTTAGATTTCCAGTTACCGCTTTATCATTATATTTTACAACGCACGGGACGATTTAATGCAACAATAAATCTTGCGTATGTAAATTTACCGAGAAACAACGAAGTCGAGTTGAAAATCGCCAATTGGGACAAGCAAGATTTAAACGACGCAATTGAACAAGCGAAAAAAATTGTACACAATATTTGGTCAAACAATTTTCCGCTAACGGTTCCGCCGCCGATATACAGTCAAGATTACGCTCCGATTTGTCTCGACAATATTCCAAGATAATAGCAAAAAAATAATGATAGATAAATTTAATAATACAAAATCATACAATATATATTAGTGAAATTTTTATTTTTCAACTTTTTTGGGGAGACTATGAATTTTAAAACTAACTTTATTTTTCAACTTATTTTTTTGAAAAACGAAATAGACGAAAAAATGAAATAGACGAAAAAAATATGAAATAAAAATTTTCGTTTATTTTGTTATTTTGTATGTTTCGTATTTCAAAAGACCAAAAATTCTATTTATAAATTACGATAAAGATAAATTACAGCACAAATAATAATATGGAAAGATTTTCATTACGTGAAAGTATTTTGCAATGTTCTCGATTGACGCGTGCGTCGAAATCGAATTTTTATCCGGCATTTTCTTTTTTATCCAAAGACCGCAGCGAAGCTATGGAGATTTTATACGCATACACACGTTTCACCGACGACTTGATAGATAGTCCCGAAATTGATCCTGCAACGGGTAATTTATTATCGGTTAATAGCCGGCGGATACGTCAAAGATTGAATCAATGGTGTGCGGCGTTGGAAGCGGTGTTAGGTAAAATCGATGGTACGGCAGCTCAAATCGGTGATCCGTCTGATTCTGCCGCATTTGAAAATTTGTACAAACAATTTCCGTCTTGTACCGGATTCGTGTTATTACCTGCGATCAAAATGATTGTCAATAAATTTCAAATTCCTATTCAACCGTTTTTTCATTTAATCGACGGTGTCGACTCGGACATCGAAATGCGGAGATTCTGTACTTTCGAGGACGTCGCAGATTATTGTCATCAAGTTGCAACTTCGGTCGGATTTGCATCGCTTGCTATTTGGGGAACCGTTGAACCGTTGTTTTCAGATGAAATTGTCAAAGCCGCAAAAGCAACAGGTATCGCTTTTCAGCTGACAAATATTGTACGCGACTTGTGTGAAGATTTCGAAAACGGAAGATTGTATCTGCCGACAGACGAAATAACGAGAACAGGATTAACTGAAAATCAATTCGGGAGTTTATTGAATCGCGATACTTGGAACGCAATGAAATACAATCATAAAAAAAATGTCACATCGGATGAAAACTATATCGATACGGAACGCATAAAGCAAATGGAAAAATTAGAAAATAAATTCGAGCAAGTTTTAAGTAAACAATTTGAAAGATGCGATATTTATTATACGAAATCAGCGCAACTTTATAAGTTGATTAATCCGCAATGCCGAAAAGTATTTGGTATGATGTGGAGCCGTTATTACACGCTGTTCAGAATAATGCAGCGTAATCCGAAACGAATTTTAAGTAAAAAAAGAGTTACTCTGTCGTATTATCAGAAATTAAAACTTTATTTAAGATGGAGGCTGTTACCTTGTTTTCGATTAGAATAGAGTTATATTAAAAAAGCATTTTCAATCTGTACTTTCCAAAAAAATTAATGACAAATATCATTATTTTTAAGTTTTTTTAATTTATTTGAGTTAAATGTACTCTCATCAAAGATACACAAAATTATGAAAAATTTAATGAAACCTATTATGAAATCAATTATGAAATCTATTATGAAACCAATTATGAAATCTATAATGAAGCGTACTGTATTTTTTGTATCAGCATTTTTATTGTTGGTATTTTGTTTTAACTTGGTACAGATTTTTTCAGCGGTACCGGATTCGGCGGAACAACGTCACGAGTTACGATTAAAGAAGTTTCCGTATATTGATCGTGCGAAATGGATGGTTGAATACGAACTCTTACCACAGAAAGGTTTGACTAACGAGTATGTACTTGATGTGATGAAACGCATACCGCGTCATCGGTTTGTACTTCCGGCGTACAGACGTGATGCTTATCGGGATCGTGCAATTGCAATTGGCGAATCTCAAACTATTTCGCCGCCGTATATTGTTTGTTATATGACATCGCAGTTGTTACCTAAACCGACTGATAAAATTCTTGAAATAGGTACTGGCAGCGGTTATCAAGCAGCCGTGTTGAGTTTGCTTGCCGATGAAGTTTATACGATTGAGATTGTCGAAAAGCTTGGTAAAAAAGCTGAAAATTTATTGCGGGAATTGGGATTTGATAATGTCAAAGTAAAGATCGGCGACGGGTATAAAGGATGGGCAGAGGCTGCGCCGTTTGACAGTATTATTGTTACGTGTTCGCCGGAATCTATTCCGCAGCCTTTGATTGAACAATTGCGGGAAGGCGGACGAATTATAATTCCGTTAGGGGAACGTTATCAGCAAGCGTTTTATTTAGGTCGAAAAGTTGAGGGGAAATTGGTGAAAGAAATTCTAGCACCGGCTCTTTTTGTACCGATGACAGGTGAAGCGGAAGAGAAAAGACAAATTCAGCCGGACCCAAAAAATCCAGTAATTGTAGGAGGAGACTTTGAAGAATCCAGAAAAGACGGAACGCCGATAGGATGGCATTATTCACGAAATGTAACTATTTTATCGAATCAGATTGGCGATGGAACTGTGCTTGTTGCGAAGATTCCGTCGGGTAAATTTTTTGCAAGATTTAAAAGCGGTGTGTCAAAAGTTACGAATCCGAAAACGCAGCAATTACCTGAATTTTCGCAGATTTTACAAGGTTTTCCTATTGACGGCAAAGCAATAAAAACTATTACGGTAAGTTATTTCGCAAGGGGGATAGATATTGTTCCGTTGAATGGAAAAGCGCAAACCGCAACAGGTTTAGTAATGTTATTTGATGAAGCTCGTGATCAAATTGCTGAAATACCTATTTGTCATGTGAGGGGTAATTTCGGATGGCAAAAATTTACTGAAACGATAAATATTCCTTCTAAAGCCAAAGAAGCGATCTTATTAATTGGTTTACCGGCAGCTATAGGAACTCTTGATGTTGACAATATAAAAATGTCAAATAAGCAGCGTTAGAATATTACAAAATGAGGTTGATGAAAATGAATTTGAAGATTTTAGGAATTATAATTCTCATACTTGGAATTTTGGTTTTTGTTTAAAACTAAGATTATTCTGAAACGGCGGCAGCGATAAGATAATGATCTTTGTATGATTTTTTTATGATTTTTGGGTTTGTGTTTTTTGGTTTTTTATTTCGGGGGATTACTATAAAGAGTGATGTTTATGGTAAATATTTTTTGATTAGAAATTTAATTATTAGCGGGTCTATGTATAAAATTTATGCTTATCGAGTATGTGTATCTGATTCGGATGTTGATGTTAATGGTCATGCGAATAATGTTTGTCATGTGAGATGGATGAATGATGCGGCGGTAGAGCATTCACGAGTTAATGGATGGTCTCCTGAGCGTTATGTTGAGTTAGGGGCAACGTGGTTTGCGAGACGTCATACGATAGATTATCTAGTTCCGGCGATGGAAGGAGATGAAATAGACATTCAGACTTGGGTATGTGAATGGAAAGTAATTAGATCGATCCGAAAATATAGATTTGTAAGAATTTCAGATGGAACGATAATAGCCGAAGCAGAAACGTTATGGGCTTTTGTAAACTTAAAAACAGGACGTCCAACCAAAATACCTGAAATCGTCTCCGATTGCTTTTTCGTTACAGAAAATCCAAAATAAAAATTTTTTGTAATATATCAGCGGAATAATGTATTGTTGTTGGGATCGCGGTTGTCTTGACCGCATCTTTAGGCGTTTTTTGTACAAACAAAAAAGATGCAGGCGGGACGCCTGCGTTCCCGCCGGCTAAAATATTTTTTAGTAATTCACTTAAATTTAAAATCTAAAATTACAAAATCTCTGTGTTCTCTGTAGTTAATAAAAAATTAAAAAAGAAATAACTATTATGGTGAAAGATAGAAAATATGATATTATTGAAATCTATAAAAATATACTCCTCACTTATGAAAATTGGGTTTGCGTTACAAAAAATAAAACCAATTTCCAAAATATAAAAAAGTATAGATTTTAATAGCATTGGTGTACCATACCAAATATAAAACACAAAAATAACTACAAAACAAAAAAATAACTTACCCCGTAATCGTGTTCAGGAATTATTAAATATTTTTTAAGATACAAATTATATGTCAATATCTTTCGTTTGTCCGCAATGCGGTTTTTCATGTACGGTGAGCGAATCTTTGATCGGTCGTAAGGCGAAATGTCCAAAATGTAAGACAGTGTTTGTTCTTGGACAAACGTCAACAGTTTTATCTACAAAAACTCCGCCTGTTTCATCAACATCAGTTCAATCTCCAGAAACTAAATCTCAACCGGTTCAATCCCAACCGGTTCAATCTCAACCGATTTTGAAATCGCGTACTTCGGAAATTTCGCCCCAAAAAATTTCGCTACAAAAAATTTCGCTACAAAATAATCCAAATCAAAATAATCCAAATCAAAATATTCCGACTCAAAATGTTCCGAATCAGAATACTCCGACTCAGAATATTCCAAATCAGAATGTTCCGAATCAGAATATTCCGACTCAAAATGTTCCAAATCAAAATACTCAGATCAAAAAGGTACCGAATCCATTGGAATCATACGATGGTAATATTTCGCTTTGTCCGACAATTCATACTAAAGAGCAATTGAAACGTTATCGGACAATGTTGCTAACACCATTGCAAACCCCGCTTCCAGTAGAGAAAATGACAATTGGTTACAAAATTGGACTTTTCCTTACGGCTCTTTTTATGATTTTACTGCCGATTGTTTATATCGGCTTGATAGTTGGACTCTGTGTTCTCGAATACTTTTATTTTGTCTGGACTAAAGATATGGAAGTGACAAAAGGTTTTACTCATATTGTTCTTTATTTTGCGGTTCCTGCTGCATTAGGTACGGTAATTATTATATTAATAAAACCGTTAATATTTAGTTGGTTTGAGAAAGATTCCCGTTTTGAAATTACTCGGGAACGTGAACCTCTACTTTTTGATTTTGTTCAGCATCTTTGTACGTTTGTTGGTGCGCCGATGCCTCGCCGTATATTTGTCAATTGTCAGGTTAATGCTTATGCTGGTATGTCTTATGGCATTTGGGGCGCGGTTTGGGGCGGTAACGCCTGCGATTTGATGATAGGATTACCACTCGTTGCCGGCTTGAAAACATCAGAGTTCGCCGGAGTTCTTGCACATGAATTTGGACATTTTACACAAGCCGGTACACGGCGTATGGATTATATTGTCCGAACACTTCTTAGCTGGTTTGCTCACGTTTATTATTATCGTGACCGAATGGATACATGGTTGATATTGGGGTCGAATATATGGGGAATCGGACTCGGTTTTTTGGTGATACGTTTTTTTGTATGGATTATACGGCGGTTCATTTGGCTTTTGATGATGCTCGGTCAATATGCAGCCGGTTTTATGAGCCGTCAAATGGAATACGACGCTGACCGTTTTGAAATTCGACTTAGCGGCAGCTCTAGTTTTGCCGATACAACCAAACAAATTATTAAATTGAATATCGCAAATGAAAAAACAATCAGCGACATTCAATATATGCTCAACGAAGATCGATTACCTGATAATTACCCGCTTCTTATCGCAGCTAATTTGAAAATTATGAACGATAAACTCGACTTGTGGTCAACAAAAACAATTCAAAAAAATAAGACAGGATTTTTTGATACACATCCTTCCGAAGCTGACCGTATTGCAGCAGCAACCAAAATGGCGGAACCGGGCGTTTTGCATATTAATCTCCCTGCAAGTTTGTTTTTCCGTAATTTCTTGGCATTGAGCCGTGAAGTCTCGCTGGATTTCTACAAGAAAGAAGCCGGTTTAGATTTAAAACCCGATATGTTGAAAAATGCCGGAACAGTCATTGATCAATTACGCCGAGAACATGCAGGACAAGAGGCAATCGTTCAATTTTTCCAAAGAGCTTATATTCAAAACCGATTTCTCACATTTTCAGCATTCGAATTATTAAAAAATATCAACGATACAAAATCCCGGCTTATTCAGGCACGCAATCGCCAATCAGGTTACGCGAAAGAAATGCTGAACATGGTCAAAGTGTACGATAAAGCGGAAAGGCAAGTCATCCAAATGATTTATTTACGTGAGCTTCTTCGTTTGAAAGTTAAGGCACAACTCCCCAACGCCGAATTTAAGTTACCGAAATCATTTGCTGAAGCTGCACGGATGTTAGACATTTCTGAATCGCAATTATCAGACTATAAATCACAGATAGAAATGAGAGACAACGCAGCAGCTGAACGTCTGTTCTATGCACGAGAATTACTAAAACAACCGGAAATTCAAAACCGAATTGAAAACGGAATTGTATTACATAAACGTATGGAAGTATTATTTCCAATTTTAGATAAGATTGGTAAAACACAATCGGAATTTACTCAAACTCACCAGAATTTTGCCGCAGGAATATTGTGGTTGGAATTTTTTCCGGCATTATCACAAGACTATGCGGCATCACTTTGGCGTTCTATCGAGAACACCGTTGATAGTTTACATCGAATGTGTAAACGTTATCATACAATTTTTTCTGACACACCTTATCCATTTGAACATGCACGAAGCGAAATAACACTTGGCACTTTTTTAGTTCCTGATTTGAACGTAACCGAATGGCAACTGATAGATTCTTATCAGGCATTTGACCTTTTATTGGGCCGCCTTTTGACGACATATTCTCTCGTGTTGGGCGAATGCGCTGCAATAGGTTTGGCTGTGGAACAAGCTCTCAATTTACCGCCGCTTCCTGTCCCGCCGCCGGAAAAAGATAATGAATAAAAAAATTACACCAGCTATTAATAAAACAACGAAATCAGTTTAACAATTCAAATAAAAAATTAAAAAATAAAGGTAATAACGAAATGTCTGTTGATAATACAACAACAAATTATTCTATCGGTAATACTGCCGTTGTTGCCGTAACTTCTACACGAAATCCAAAAACAAATACGTCTAACGATATATTCACTAACGCTTTAGATAATTCAACAATCGACGAAAATAATGCCGGATTAAACAAAAATTCAAACACAACTATCATTACAAATATTAAAAATTCCGCCGCTAATATCGAAAATAATATTTTAGCAGATGTCCTATTAGATAAATCAGAAAAATCAAAACAATCGAAAAATCCCGACCAAAATAATATATTGGATAAACGTAACGATAAAAAAAATATAGAAACATCACGTCTCGACAATGAACGTCTCGATAAAAAATTATTGAATCAATCTGAAATTCGCTCCGACGAATTAGAAACCGATTACGTCAATCAACTTGATCGCCGTAAGCAAATTCATAATGAATATTTGAACCGCCTTAATAAACACTCTGAACAAAATAAATCAACAAATATAATTCACGAAACAACAAAAAATTTATCACAAACTGAAAATCAATTACAATCAGTAACAACAAATTCAATCACCAATAATCCAACTGAATCAGTCATCTCGGCACCAATCACCCAAAACAATAATCTCAATAACAATACCGGTCAGATCAAATTTTTAGACGCAACTAATTACCGGTCAGCTGTACGTAAAACATTATTGCAAAACGACTTGAACGCCGAAATCGTTCCGTCAAGAATTTCTGTAACGATAATGGTCTTAACGGCTTCAACTCACAAAGAATCGAATCGTCATTCTGCCGGCAGTCAACAAACTACTTTCACAATTTTCACTCCAACCGGACGTATAGAACAAATCGAATACAATAAAGATCAAAATAATCATCAAAAACAAAACGAAGAAAATAATAAAAATAATAACAATAATGATAAAGAAAAAAATAAAAACAAAAAAAATAATATCGAACAATTACAACAATCTCAATCAGATAATTCATATAAAAATAATTCTTCACTTATAGACTCTTCAAACAACACTCCAGATATTTTTAATAATTCACCGAAACAAACATTGCTGCCAAAAGAAATCGCGGATATGCAATCAGATAATAATCCGAGCAAAATTTTTGAATCCAATCCGCCTGACATCGAATCAAACCGCCAAAGTATATTTGACCTTTCACATCTGCCTGAAATTATCGTAACGATATTGTCGGAAGCGGTTAAATTTTCAGGTCAAATTGATTTCAATAAAAATAATCAAATAAACAAAAATACAAATAATATCGATAACAATAACATTCATAACACTATCGATAATTTAGACTTAAATTTGAATACAGATTTCAGTTTAGATATTGGCGATGTTTCATGGCGAAATAGATTATTGTTGCGAATAGCTGCCGCAAGCAGGTCGATGGCAAATCGAAATAATACGTTTAGAGTCAAATTGAATTTAGATGATTCAGGTGAATTATTCATACGAATCAGAAAGAACAACGGTAATTTTTCTGTCTCATTTACAGCAACAAATTCCGCAGTTGCCGAAAGTCTAATTAACGGAATCGATACGCTCAAACAATCTCTTGAGGATGATAATGTCAAGTTAGAAGACGTCATGATAAACGTCGGTCAAATTTAATAAATTGAAAAAAATATCAGTGGAATAATTGTTTTTTTGCGGGACTGGT
>JAITKS010000261.1 GCA_031278315.1 Planctomycetaceae bacterium
CGATCCCGCTGACAACAATAAATTATTACACTGATATATTACAATTATTGTTACTTTTCTTTGTGCGTTGATATTGCTCCAATATCCGATCGCCCTTTCAGGGCTTCGGGGAGGGGGGGGGGGAATTGTTACCCGCCCCGATGGAGCGGGTTATAATCCTGTTGCCCTTTCAGGGCGATTTTAGTTTAAAACGAATACCGAAATTTAAAGTGTGAAAAGTATATCAGGAACGCAGCAGTCTCGACCGTATCTTTAAATGTTTTTATTGTAGATTTGAGTTTATTTCTTTAGCTTTCTCACTCATCAAGTATGGTGTATTACTTTTTGAATTTTTATTTTTGGATTCATCTTTACGTCCAAACCACGAAGCGAACCATGATTGTTTTGCAACTTTTTGATCCGCCTTTTTTGGTTGTGTATTTGTTGTTTGCATATTTTCTAATGCGACAGATTCACGTTGTAATTTTTCCAATTCTGTATCGCGAAAAATTTTAACGTTTACAATTTCATTATTGTTCCGATGAAATACTTTTGAATCATCAATTGCTGGTGTATTACTGTTAGCCGAATTAAATTTTTGTTGATCATTAACATAATTATGTTGTTTATTGTCATAATGCTGACCATGATGCTGTTCATGTTGTTGCCCATGATGCTGCCCATGTTGTTGATAGTATGGCGGAGGTTCAACCATTTTGGTTTTCTTATTGCTCTGAAAAAGTGAACATCCCAAAAAGAATAACACAAAAGAAAATACACCAAACAAGAACATAAATTTTACAGTTCGTTCCGTAATACTCATAATAAATTTAACAACCCGATTTTTAACAATAATTTTCATTGATATTTTAATTTGTGATATATCAGTATAACTCTGTAACACAGACATCCCGTCCTCTTTCATTGTTTACAAAAACAACTGACAATTTCACCCGAAATAAAAATTCTGCCGATATGTTACCAGCTAATTTACTGAAAGAATTACATAATCTTAAAAGCAAACTAATTTTGTTTCACTGAATTAATCAAAAATAAATCTGGATATAACAAATGTGAGCTTGGTAATAGTGCCAATTTTCAGATTTTATGTCAAGAGCAATTTTTGTAATATTTCAAATGAATATTATCTCAAAACTAATTATTAGAGTTTCCGTAATATATCAGTTGAATAATTTATTGTTCTCGTGAACGCGGTCGTCTCTCGTATCTTTAGGAGTTTCAGGATAGTGGATTAGTGGTTAGTGATTAGTTCGCATGCGGAGATTATCACGGATTATAAAGTTCAAATCACTTGATTCTTTTAATTTGTTATTTAAAAATCCTGTCAATCCTGTAATTCTGTTTATTCTGTCAAAAAAAATTTCACTGATATATTACGAAAAATTACGGATTTTATGGTTTTATGTTGTCTGGACAATTGCAAATAAATTGTCCGCAACCCGGACAACCGGAGCCGTATTTTTCTCGAACAGATTCGGTTAGATCAATTCCCTTTATGTTGGCAATTGTTGTTATCCATGCGATAACATCTGCGAATTCGCCTCGTAATTCTTTATCTGTTCCGGCTCTGATTGCTGACGCTAGTTCACCTACCTCTTCAATTAACCATAAAAAAGTTGCTTCTGCACCTCGTTCAGAATCTTTTTCAAAATACATCCGATAAATCAACTTTTGAAAATCTGAAATAGTTATTTCTGACATTTTTTTTATTTTTTGTAACGAAAATTGAAATGTTACGAATATTACCAATAGCACTATTTTATTTTTTGTCGTCTCTTGTTGTTTTATCTATCTGAAAAATTAATTTTGTTGGTATCGTAGTTTCTTCGTTTTTTGTAGTTATATCATTTGAGATAACATTTATTTTTGTATTTACTTTTGTGTTTGTTTCTATTTTGTTGAAAGACATCTGAACGATATCAGACTTGCCGGCCGCCGTTGGATATCGCGGGTCTGTGTTTATAATTACGCCGTCCGGTTCGTATTCGGATTTGTCTTGAATCAACAATTCATTCGGCATTATATTTTTCTTATCCGATTTGCTATTTTGCAAATTATTTATTCTCAAATTTGTTTTTGAATAATCGTTGTTTTCATAAATATCAGAGTGCTGATTACACGATTCACCGCCGCTGCAAGTTGTGCCGCTGCATGTTGAACAATTTGATTTCTTCTTGTTTTTGTTTTTGTTAAATAACGACACAATACAATCTGGAATCAAAGACGAAAAATTCCTCTTCAAATCACAACAACACGGAAAACAATAACACTCCGTACAACAAGGTAATTCAAAGCTGTCCGTATAATTCTGATAATTTTGGTAATTCTGATTGTTCGTACAATCAAGTTCCTGCTCGTTTACAATCATACTGTCAACATAACAACCGCCTTGAAAATTTAACAATTTATCACTGCCAAGACCATCACCCCAAACAGGAATACCATTTTTTACCGGAGACCGCTTTTTTATCAAATTACGAATAAATACAGACGGATCACGTGCAATTTCATCTGTGAATAGCCGTAAATTAGTCGAAACCGGTTTTACATCTGTGCGAATTAGAAGATTTACATCTTGTGTTATTTTCTCAATATTATCGAGCGTCAACAACAATTTCTGATACGCAGCCGGATCGTTAATAATTTTTCCCAACGTACCCTCAGAATTTTGAAATGCTTTGAATACAATGATCAATTCATCAAATAAAGTCTGCAATTTTACTGACGACATTTTAAGCGATTCCATAATAGCCGGAACATCGCCTTGCACATTGTCTGTAATTTTCGTTACATTATTTATAACTAGATCGACTTTGCCTAACGATTCATTACCATGTTTTATAAATCCTCGGCTATCAGCGATTAATAATTCGGCGTCAGCAAAAATATTTTGAGATTTATTCAGAATAGCAGATAACACACTTATAATTTGTTTCACATCTTTCTGTAAATTTGGATCATTCACTAGACTGTTTGCTTGATTCGAGAAATTCCGTATAGCTAACATGGTCTGTTGTAATTCAGCAACGACTTCATCAATTTTATTGTGTCTTCCTTTTGCGTCTTCAGGCGACCCGATAATAATATTCGCCCTTTCAACAAATTCACCGATACGTTCAACGGCATTTCCAATAACTTGTAAAGTTTTATTCAAATCACCTTCAAGATTTGTGAAACTTCGCAAAATATCGCTGGATTCACGTCCGACTAACGGCGGTGAATCTGCCCCGACAAGTTCAATTTCACCTTTGTAATTTATGTCTTTGACGAATTCGAGAGTAGCGTCGCCCATTATTACAGTTTGACGAACACGGCACTCTTCGTTTGTATAAATTTTTCTTGAGACCGGCAGCCGAATAGTAATTTCAACTTCGCGATCTTCATCGACAAGTTCTACATTTGTAACAACACCGATTTTAACACCGTTCTTATAAACCGGCGACCGCTTGGCAATTCCGGGCGTGCGCTGAAAACGTACCTTTATCGTATATTCATCACCGAAGTTAACGCTTTCGCCCTTGCCGAAATAAATCGCTAAAGCAATTAAACTAATAATCGCCGCAAGCACAGTCACGCCTACCCATAATTCTTTATGTTTATTATCCATTTAAGTTATTTGGTAATATACTATTCATACTTGAAAATTCGGTATTTGTTTCGGTATTTGTTTTCAGTATTTATTTTCGGTATTTATTTTCAGTATTTGTTTTCGGTATTTATTTTAATGTCAAATCCGCCCTGAAAGGGCGATTCTAGTTTTATGCGTGAACGGTCACCTTTTTCGTTACAAAAAATAAAACCGAATTTTAAAGTACAACGAGTATATATTACCGAATTTTTTGTTTACATTTCTAAATATTGACAAATTCATGTACTCGTTTATCGTTACAATTAATCAAAAGATCAGGAGTGCCGTCGAATATAATTTGTGATTCATTGTCATTTAATTTCGGCAACGGATATAACATTATTACTCTGCTTGCAACTTTAAAAATTGATTTTATATCATGCGTAACAAGTATGCTTGTTACATTATGTTTTTTATGTGTACTTATGATTAATTCATTTATTACATTGCTCATTATCGGGTCGAGTCCGGTTGTAGGTTCGTCGTAAAGAATGATTTCCGGTTCGAGAGCAAGAGCTCTTGCAAACCCGACCCGTTTTCGCATTCCGCCAGAAAGTTCCGCCGGTTTCTGATCTAAAACTTGCTCCGATAAACCTACTTCATTGAGTAAATTCACAACAATTTCTTTTATTTCTTTTCGAGATTTACGCGAATGTTGTATCAACGGAAAAGCAATATTTTCACCAATTGTCATACTGTCAAATAACGCAGCTTGTTGAAAAACAAATCCGTAGCGAGTACGAATTTGTGCAAGTTCAAAATATGTCAACTTGCTTAAATCTTGTCCGTCGAAAATTACGTTACCTTTGTCAGGTTTGAAAAGTCTAATCATCGTTTTAAGAAGAACAGTTTTCCCGCAGCCGCTTTCTCCGATAATCGCAACCGTTTCACCGTCATCAATTGTTAAACTGATATTATGCAACACATTCGCCTGTCTCGATGCTAAATTCGATACCGAAGTAAAATACTTGCTAACATTCTTAATCACTAACAACGGATAATCCAACTTGACACCCTTAACGGAATCCATATTTTTCGTTTCAAAAATTTTTTATGTTGCTGTTATTTTAATTTTTTATACGATCAATCAAAGCTGACTCCCTCCGAAAGTACCGGAAGCTAAACCGAGTATTGATTGTAATCGGTCGATGAATATTCCGAGTATTAAATCAATAAATAGTATCGAGACAAATGATAAAACAAATGATTGCGTAGCAGCTTTTCCAACACCTTCAGCACCGTTCTCACAACGAAAACCTTGATGACAACTTATTAAAGCAATAATACCTCCGAAAAATACACTTTTAAACATACCGGCAAGTACATCAAAAGGTCCGACTAAAGTACGTCCGTGTTCCCAATAAAAATGCTCGTCTATGCCGAGTATTTTCGTACAATAAATCGCACCTCCGAAAACACCCATGAAATCAGCAATCACGGTTAACGCAGGAATCAAAAAAAGCGATGCTAGGAACCGCGGAACAACAAGATAATGTATCGGACTCGTTCCAAGACTTGCTAACGCCTCGATCTGTTCACTAACACGCATTGAACCAATTTCAGCTGCAATCGAACTCCCAACTCGACCCGCTAACATCGTCGCTGCCAGTACCGGTCCAAGTTCGCGAACCAACGAATAACTAATTACACCGCCAAGTACAGCTTCCATACCAAGTGCTTTAAATTGCGAATACGTTTGAATCGCAAGCACCATGCCAATAAACATACCCGTAAGCATTACAACCGGTAAACTTAAAACACCAATCGAATAAAACGAATGCGCAAGAACTTCCCAACGCGGCCGCCGCCAGAAAAGCCAAATAAATGTATAACAACAAAAACTCGCAAAATCGCCTAACCGCTCTATTTGATCAACAAACATACTGGTTAGCGTATAAGGTTTATTGAAATCATTGGATATACTCGCCGTTTCAGGATCTATCAGTGTCTCGTTAAGTTGGGTATTGCCGGTATCAAATGATATTTCCGAATTTAACGTACTACTATCCGGTTTATCAACATTTGACATAATAATTTACATCTAATTCTATAACTAATGGTTTAAATATTTCATAGAAGATTATCCTACACTATTTTCAATTGCCGCTTGAATCGGTTACTGAATCATTACCAAAAACAAAATCAAGTTTTTAGAAGCTCTCTATTATTAATCGACGAGATCGGTATTTGACGATTAGGAAACTTTTAACGATATTTTCGATTTTAAGAAATTCCCTACTCTTATTTTTTTGAAATACAAAACACACAAAAATACAAAATAAACAAAAAAATATGAAATAAAAATTTTCGTAATATATCAGCGGAATATTTTTTCAAAGATTTCAAATTCATTTTTTATTAATCTTATTTTCAGATTTTTTTTATTAACCACAGAGAACACAGAGGACACAGAGAAATCAGATTTTGTAATTTTAGATTTTAGATTTAAGTGAATTACTAAAAAATATTTTAGCTGGGAACGCAGGCGTCCCGCCTGCATCTTTTTTGTACAAAAAACGCCTAAAGATGCGGTCGAGA